>JBJTVI010000603.1:0-2846 GCA_046081145.1 Rubrivivax sp. | reverse complement strand
CGTCCATGCAAGCAAGGCCGTCTGTTGCGCGCGGCACGCCGCGCGCCCTCCTGGGACCCCTCATGAAGACCTTCAGCGCCAAGCCGGCCGAAGTGGAGCACGGGTGGTTTGTGATTGACGCCACCGACAAGGTGCTCGGGCGTGTTGCCAGCGAAGCAGCAGCCCGTTTGCGCGGCAAGCACAAGGCCATCTACACGCCCCACGTCGACACCGGCGATTTCATCATCGTCGTCAACGCCGACAAGATCCGCGTCACCGGCACTAAGGCCACCGACAAGATCTACTACCGCCACTCGGGCTTCCCGGGCGGGATCTACGCGACCCGCTTCAAGGACATGCAGGCCCGCCACCCCGGGCGTGCACTCGAGAAGGCCGTCAAGGGCATGCTGCCCAAGGGCCCGCTCGGCTACGCGATGATCAAGAAGCTGAAGGTGTATGCCGGTGCCACGCACCCGCACGCCGCCCAGCAACCCAAACCGCTCGAGATCTGAGGTCGGCGATGATCGGACAATGGAATTACGGCACCGGGCGGCGCAAGTCGTCGGTGGCGCGCGTCTTCATCAAGAAGGGCACGGGCCGCATCGAGGTGAACGGCAAGCCGCTGGACCAGTACTTCGGCCGCCAGACCTCCATCATGGTCGTCCAGCAGCCGCTGCTGCTGACGGCCAACCTGGAGCTCTTCGACATCCGCGTGAACGTGCACGGTGGTGGCGAGTCGGGCCAGGCCGGCGCAGTGCGCCACGGCATCACCCGCGCGCTGATCGACTACGACGCGGCGCTCAAGCCCCAGCTCAGCCAGGCCGGCTTCGTCACGCGCGATGCGCGCGAGGTGGAGCGCAAGAAGGTCGGCCTGCACGGCGCGCGCCGTCGCAAGCAGTTCAGCAAGCGCTGATCGACCGGCCCGCGGTGCGCCTTCGGGCGCACCGCGCCCGAGCTGCACAAAGACGGCGCTGGCAGCAGGGCCGCTCCTGCGGCTATCATCTTCGACGCTGCGTCCCGATGGGTCGCAGCGTCGACGTGTTTTTGCGGCCGCCCGCCGCGTTCTTCGAGGATCCGCCATGAATGCCATCGCCGAGCCCCTTTCGCCCGCATCGGATGAGATGCCCGTACCGCTGGTCTTCACCGACAGCGCGGCGGCCAAGGTCAAGGACCTCGTGGACGAGGAGGGCAACCCGGATCTCAAGCTGCGCGTCTTCGTGCAAGGCGGGGGCTGCTCCGGGTTCCAGTATGGCTTCACCTTCGACGAGGCCATCAACGAGGACGACACGCAGATGACCAAGAACGGCGTCACGCTGCTCATCGATGCCATGAGCCTGCAGTACCTCGTGGGCGCGGAGATCGACTACAAGGAAGATCTCCAGGGCTCGCAGTTCGTGATCAAGAACCCCAACGCCACCACCACCTGCGGCTGCGGCTCGTCTTTCTCGGTCTGAGCTCGGCCCGGCCGGGCACTCCCCTCAGTTCGGTGGGCCCCGGTGCAGGGCCCCCAGCACCCGCGTTCCCCGGGCTCCCGTCACAGCCGGGAGGTTGCCCGGGCGCCCTTCCACGAAGGCCTCGGCCAGCCACGCAAAGGCCAGAGCTTCCACCTGATCGGCGGGCACGCCGCAGGCATCGGTGGGCTCCACGCGCGTGCCGGGCAGCCCCGATTGCAGCCGCCTCATCAGGTGCCCGTTGCGGGCTCCGCCACCGCACACGAGCAGCCGGGTGGTGCCGGGGGCATGCCGCCGCAACCCTTCGAGCACCGCCCACACGGTCAGCTCGGCCAGCGTGGCCTGCACATCCTGGGGCGGGGCGTCCAGCGCTGCCTGTCCGAGCTTCGCCTCGAGCCAGCCCGGGCTGAAGAGGTCGCGCCCGGTGCTGCGCGGCGCCGGCTGCTCGAAAAACGGTTCGGACTGCATCGCCTGCAGCAGCGCCGGCAGCACGCGCCCGCTGTGTGCCCAGGCGCCATCGGCATCGAGCCGCGTGCCCAGGTGGCGCTCCACCCACAGGTCCAGCAGCAGGTTGCCCGGGCCGGTGTCGAAGCCGAGCACCGCATCGCCTGGCAGCAGCAGCGTGAGGTTAGCGATTCCGCCGATGTTGAGCACCGCCACGCCTGGGCAAGCCGTGCCGAAGACGCCCCGATGGAAGGCCGGCACGAGCGGTGCCCCTTCGCCGCCGGCGGCGACATCCCGGCTGCGAAAGTCGCACACCACATCCATGCCCGTGAGCTCGGCCAGCAGCGCACCGTTGAGGAGCTGCACGGTGTAGCCCGTGCCCTCCGGGGGCCGGGGCTGGTGGCGAACCGTCTGGCCGTGCGCGCCGATGGCCCGGACGGAGGCAGGGGGGGTGCCGGTGGCCTGCAGCAGCTCTCTGATCACCTGTGCGTAGGCGCCGGCCACGGCGTTGGCGGCCAAGCTGGCGCGGTGAAGTTCTTCTTCACCCGGCCCGTTCAGGGTGAGCAGTTCGCGCCGCAGGGCATCGGGATAGGCCTGCCAGGCATGCCCGAGCACCCGGGGCGTGCCCTGGCCTTCGACATGTGCGAGAACGGCATCCACCCCGTCCAGGGAGGTCCCGGACATGCAGCCGATGTACAGCGCCACCGGAAGGCGCCCGGTCACTCGAAGCCGGGGCGGTTGCTCGAGAGCGTTTCGGCCAGATCGAGCTTGGCCTGCCGGACGCGCGCGACCTGCTCGAACTCGCTGCGCGCGACGGGGTCGAGCACCACATCTTCGGAGGTACGAGCCAGGCTGCGCGGATCCACGTGCGTGCCGTTGACGCGGAATTCGAAGTGCAGGTGCGGGCCGGTTGCCCAACCGGTGGCGCCCACTGCGCCGATGAGCTGCCCGCGCTCCACGCGCTGCCCGGGC
>JBJTVI010000602.1:0-2123 GCA_046081145.1 Rubrivivax sp. | reverse complement strand
CCTGCTCGCGCAGCGCCTGGGCCGCCACGCGCGTGATGCGCTCGTCCTCGTCTCCAAAGAGGCCGCCCTCTCCGGCATGGGGATTGATGCCGAAAAGCCCGATGCTCGGCCGTGGCCGCGCGGCGCTGCGCAGATGCGACTCGAGCGCCTGCGCCACGGCCTGCACGCGCGCGACGTCGAGCTCGCGCAGCGCCTGCGCCACCGACACGTGCAGCGTGGCGTGCGCGATGCGCAACTCGCCCGCAGCGAGCATCAGGAACACCGCCGCGCGCGGGGTGCCGGTGAGGTCGGCAAGCAGGCCGCCGTAGCCGGAAAAGGCGATGCCCGCGGCGTTCACCGCCGTCTCGCTGTGCGGGGCAGCGAGGATCGCGCAGGCGCGCCCGGCCTGCACGAGCCGCAGGGCCGTCTCGATGGCGGCCACCGTCGCCCGCCCGGCCGCCGCACACTCTCGCCCGGGCTGGAAGTCCGCGCCCATGCGGCCCGGGGTGGCCAGCACCTCCACCGCCTCCGCCGCATCGGCGGGCACGGCCAGCAGGCGCCGGTAGTGCGCCAGCGCCTGCCCGTCTCCCACGAGCACGGGGCGCACGGGGTCGGATCGGCCCAGGGCCAACAGCGCCACCTTCCACGCGAGCTCGGGCCCGGTCCCGTTGGGGTCGCCGCAGGCAATCGCGATGGCAGGTGCGGACATCGGCACTCCTACAGCGGCAGGGCCAGCAAGGTGTCGATCACGTCGCTGTCGCACACCACGATGCGTTCCTCGAAGCGCGCGCACGTGCCGTCAAAGGCGACGCGATCCAGATACAGCCCCGTGGCAAACAGCGTGGGCAGGCCCCCGCGCACCGTGCGCGTGACGCTGAAGGCGCTGCGCGCCTGCACGGTGCGCCCATCGCTGCTGCGCGCCAGCGGCAGCCCGAGCTGGTGGCGGTAGCGCTGGCGCTCGTAGATGTTGGCTTCGCGCAGCGCCAGCACGCGGTCGGCCAGCATCGAGCGGCCCTCGGCCAGCACGAGCGAGGCCGGCAGCCCGGCGGCGTGGTTGCGCGCGGTCGTGATGCGGTAGAGCGCCTGCTCGGTGTAGAGGTCCGGCCAGTCTTCGAGCCGGTCGTCGTCGATGGCGTGCGCATGCAGCTGGTGCAGCTCCAGCAGCGCCGGCCACCACGCGGCCTGCGTGTCCACGCGCCAGGGTGCCTCGCCGGGTTCGCCTTGCACCGTGCGCGGCCTCACCAGCCGGTATGGGCGCGCCAGGCGCGCCAGAAGCCGCGCACCGAGCTCTCGGTGGCGCGATTGCCCTGCGATTCGCAGCCCGTGCCGCCCATCAGGATCGTGGCGCGCTCGTCGCCGGCCGCGGCGATGCCGCGCTGCACGAAGCCACCCACGGCCCCGTCTTCCATCGACACGTAGCCCGCCGGGCCCACGAGGTTACCCTGCAGCAACCGCATGCGGCGCAGCTCGGGCGTGTCGTCGACAAAGCCGATGAAGGTCCAGTGCAGCGAGGTACGGTCCACCGCCTCGGGCACGATCTGCCGCACCGCCAGGCAGTTGTGGATCTGCTGCAGCACGAAGCCCGGAAAGACGCTCAGGATCTGCACCACGATGCCGTCACCGAACTCGTCCACCGATTGCAGGAACTCCGGCGCGGCCAGGCGCATGTGCTCGGACTCGGTGCGGATCTGCTGCGCCGCATAGGCCGCCTCCTGGCCCCGCAGGGGCCGCTCATGCGTGGCGCTGGCGTGGTGCGCGCCGTCGGCGCTCACGGTCACGCCACCGTCCTGCGTCAGCCGCGTGATGCGAAAGGTGGTGAAGAAGGTGTGCAGCAGGCTTGCGTGGTAGGTGTCCTTGGTGTTCTCGGCGTAGAGCTTCCAGTTGTTGGGCAGCGCCTGCGTGAAGCGGCCGAGCACCTCCACGGGCCGGTGCAGCACGCGCGCGAGCCGGCTCAGCACCTCGGGGCCGAGGTACTCCTCGATGGGGGGCGCGTCCCAGACGAGCGAGCCGAAGACCAGGCCGTGGATTTCGGCCACGCGCAGCCGCCGCGGGCCGAGGGTGTCGCGGCAAAAGCCCGCGGGCATGCCGCCTTGCCCCTGCACGCCGCCTTCGAAGGCGACCGCCTGCAGGCCGCCGGAGAGGTC
>JBJTVI010000601.1:0-3652 GCA_046081145.1 Rubrivivax sp. | reverse complement strand
CTCCAAGATCCGCTACAGTAGCGGCTTGGCAGGGTGGTTCGATTCCGCCCTTGGCCACCACCTTCTCGCGCGCCGCCTGGCCCGTGCAGGGCCGCCCGGTCGGGTGAGCCCCCTGGGATCTGTCTTCGGCAACCGCGTCCGGGGCTGCCGGATGATCCATCACCTCGACCACATCGTCCTCACCACTTCGCGCCCCCAGGCCTGCGTGGCCTTCTACACCGAAGTGCTGGGCATGAAGCTGGAGCGTTTCATCGGCGGCACGCCGCCGGTGGAGCGCATGGCGCTGAAGTTCGGCACGCAGAAGATCAACCTGCACGTGCAGGGCACCGAGTTCGAGCCCAAGGCGCACCTGCCCGTGCCCGGCAGCCAGGATTGGTGCTTCATCGCCAGCGTGCCGCTCGCCGAGGTGATGCAGCGGCTTCAGGCGGCCGGCTGGCCGATCATCGAGGGGCCCGTGCGCCGCACCGGGGCCACCGGGCCGATCCTGTCGGTCTACGTGCGTGACCCGGACTTCAACCTGATCGAGATCGCCGAGCCGATCGGCTGAGATTCGCGCGTTCGGTCTGCGCGGTCGGTCTGCGCATTCAGTCGGCAAACTGCCCCGCCGCGCGGATCACCGGGCCATAGCGCGCGATCTCGGCCTGCAGCCAGGTCTGCAGACCGGCCGGGGTCTGCTTGTCGTCGGGCACGACCACCGCGCCGAGTTCCACGAGCTTGGAGGCCACACCCGGATCCTTCAAGGCCGCGCTCAGCGCTGCGCCAAATCGGTCCATCGCCGCCTTGGGCGTGCCCTTGGGCGCGTAGATGCCGTGCCACACCACCACCTGAAAGCCGGTGAGCCCCTGCTCGGCCAGCGTGGGCACCTCGGGCATCGTCTTCAGGCGCTGCGAGGTGGTGACGCCGTAGAGCTTCACGCTGCCGGCCTTGATGTGCTGCGTGGTGGTGGTGGTCTGGTCGCACAGCATGTCCACCTGCCCGCCCAGCAGCGCATTGAGCGCCGGGCCCGTGCCGGAAAAGGGCACGGTGGTCAGGTCCACGCCGATGGCCTGGCGAAAGAGCATGCTGCACAGGTGCGAGACGGCGCCCAGGCCGGCGTGCGCGACGTTGATCTTGTCGCGGTTGGCCTTGAGGTAGTCGACGAGCTCGCGGAAGTTGTTGGGCGGAAAGTCCTTGCGGCCCAGCAGCGTCATCGGCACGTCCACCACCTGGCTCACGTACTCGAAATCGGCGAGCGGGTTGAAGGGCAGCTTGCGGTACAGGGCCGGCGCCGTGCCCATGCCGTTGTGGTGGATGAGGAAGGTGTAGCCGTCCGGCGGGGCCTGGCGCACGGCGTTGGCAGCGATCGTGCCGCCGGCGCCGAGCTTGTTCTCGATCACCACCGTCTGCCCGAGCGTGCGCGTCATCGTCGAGCCCAGCAGCCGCGCGACCACGTCGGTGGGCCCGCCCGCCGCAAAGGGCACGACCAGCGTGATGGGCTTGCTCGGGTAGGTCTGCGCCACGGCCGCCAGGCTCAGCGCAGCGCCGCACAGCAAGGTGGCGGCAGACAGGACACGGCGACGAAGTGGGTGCATGGCTGGCCTCTGCATCGGTTGGATGGGGGCAGGTTAGTCCGCCCACCCGCTTGGCGCAAGCGTGTTTGCGAGCGCGCCGGGTAGCTTTGGCCTCAGCCTGCGCGCCGGGCCTGCAGCGCCGCCCACACCTTCGGTGGCGTGAGCGGCATCTGCAGGGCCTGGGCCACTTCGGCGGGCACGCCGGCAGTCACGAGTGCGTCCACCACGCCGTTGACCACCGCCGGCGTGGCGCCGATCGTGCCGAGCTCGCCCACCCCCTTGGCGCCCAGCAGGTTGGTGCGGCAGGGCACCGAGGTGTCGAAGCGCGTCCGAAAATCCCGGAAGCCGTCGGCGCGCGGCAGCGCGTAGTCCATGAAGCTGGCCGTGAGCAGCTGGCCCGATTCGTCGTAGACGATCTGCTCGCACAGTGCCTGGCCGATGCCCTGCACCGCACCGCCCTCGAGCTGGCCCTGCACGATCTGCGGGCTCACCACGCGGCCGATGTCGTTCACGCTCGCGTAGGCCACGACCTCCACCGCGCCCGTGTCCGGGTCGAGCTCGACCTCGCAGGTATGCGCGCCGTTGGGCCAGCTCGGCGCCCCGGCCACCGTCTCGGCCGAGACCGTGATGCGCCGCTCGCTCTGGCGGCCTGCCAGCTCGAAAAGCCCGATCTTCAGATCGGTGCCCACCACGTTGAAGGTGCCCGCCCGGTATTCGATGTCGGCTGGCGCCACCTCCAGGGCCTCTCCAGCCAGTTCACGCGCACGGTCCACCGTTCGCTCGCTTGCCAGGTGCACGGCAGCACCCCCCGTGAAGAGCGAGCGGCTGCCCGCGCTGCCGAAGCCGTTGGCGCGGTCGGTGTCGCCTTGCAGCACGCGGATGCGCTCCATCGGCACGCCGAAGATGTCCACGGCCAGCTGCACGTAGCTGGTCGCGATGCCCTGCCCCATGGGCATGGTGGCGCTCGTGAGCTCGATGAAGCCGTCGGCCGTGACATCGACCTTCACCGTCTCGGCCAGCGCGTTGCCGCCCGTCCACTACAGGAAGGTGGTGATACTGCGCCCGCGCAGCCGCCCACGGCCGGCCGACTCGCGCTCGCGCGCCGCATAGCCGGCCCAATCGCCGAGCTCCAGCACCTGCTCGAGCATCTTGCCGAACTCGCCCGAGTCGTAGACCTGCGCCATCGCATTGCGATAGGGCATCTTCTCGCCCGGCACGAGGTTGCGCCGGCGCAGCTCCACGGGATCGATTCCGGTGGCGCGCGCAGCCGCATCCATCAACCGCTCGATGATGTAGACCGACTCCGGGCGCCCGGCGCCGCGGTAGGCCCCCATGGGCATCTTGTTCGTGAGGATCGATCGCGCGTGCAGGTCCACCAGCGGCACGTCGTAGACGCTGGTGGCCACGTGCAGCCCGATGAGCAGCGGGATGGCGCAGCCCGTGGGCGTGCCGTAGGCGCCGATGTCGGCCAGGGTGCGGTGGCGCAGGCCGAGGATGCTGCCCTGCGCGTCGAGGGCGAGCTCGGCCTGCGTGTGCCAGCCGCGGCCGTGCACCGAGGCGGCGAACTCCTCCAGGCGCTGCGAGCGCCAACGCACCGGGCAGCCGAGCTGCCGCGCGGCCCAGGCCACCACCAGGTCTTCGGGGTACAGGCCCGTCTTCATGCCGAAGCCGCCACCCACGTCGCCCACCTTCACCCGCACCTGCTCCTTGCTCAGGCCCGGCAGCAGCGAGGCGATGCCGTCGCGCACGGCGGTGGGCATCTGGCTGGAAAGCGTGACGAGCAGCCGCCCCGTGCCGGGCTCGGGCTCGGCCATCACCACGCGCGGCTCGATCGAGGCCGGGGCCAGGCGCTGGTTGTCGATGGAAAGCCGCACCACGTGCGCGGCGCGGGCAAACGCGGCGTCGCAGGCGGCGACGTCACCGTGCCGGGCGGCGGCGGCGATGTTGTCCGGCGCGGCCTCGCACACGGCCGGCGCGCCGGGGGCGGTGGCCGACCGCACGTCCACCACGGCCTGCAGGGCGTCATAGTCCACCCACAAGGCGTCGGCCGCCTCGACAGCCGCGGCCCGGGTGCGGGCCACCACGGCGGCCACGGCCTCGCC
>JBJTVI010000600.1:0-8347 GCA_046081145.1 Rubrivivax sp. | reverse complement strand
GCCGGCAAAGCTCAGGTAGCCGCAGGCTCCGCCGTAGATGCCGCGCTTGACGGGCTCGAGCTCGTCGATGATCTCCATCGCGCGGATCTTGGGAGCGCCCGTGAGGGTGCCCGCCGGGAAGGTGGCGCGCAGCACGTCGAGGTTGCTCAGACCCGGCTGCAGCAGGCCCTCGACGTTGCTCACGATGTGCATCACGTGCGAGTAGCGCTCGATGACGAAGGCATCCGTCACCTTGACGCTGCCGGTGCGCGCGATGCGGCCGATGTCGTTGCGCGCCAGGTCGATCAGCATCAGGTGCTCGGCGCGCTCCTTGGGATCGGCGCGCAACTCGGCCTCGAGCGCCTTGTCCTGCTCGGGCGTGGCCCCGCGCGCTCGCGTGCCGGCCAGCGGCCGGATCGTCACCTTGTCGCCCTCGGGCGTGTGCTCCTGGCGCACGAGGATCTCGGGCGAGGCACCCACGATCTGGAACTCACCCAGGTCGTAGTAGTACATGTAGGGCGAGGGGTTGAGCGAGCGAAGGGCCCGGTACAGCGAAAGCGGGCTCTCGGTGTAGCGCTTCTTCAGGCGCTGGCCCACCTGCACCTGCATCATGTCGCCGGCGGCGATGTACTCCTTGGCGCGGGCCACGGCGCTCAGGTAATCGGCGCGGTCGAACTCGCGCTCCACTGCATACGAGGGCCCGCGGCGCACGGCCGGGGCCGAGGTGGAATAGCGCAGCCGGTCGACGAGCTCGCCCAGTCGCCGCTTGGCGCGAAACCACGACTCGGGCTGGGTGGGGTCGGCGTAGACGATGAGGTACAGGCGCCCGGAGAGGTTGTCGATGACGGCAAGCTCCTCGGTCTGCAGCAGCAGCACGTCGGGCACGGGCAGGCCGCCGGGCTTGTCGGTGCGCGCCAGGCGCGGCTCGATGTAGCGCACGGCGTCGTAGCCGAAGTAGCCCGCCAACCCGCCGCAAAAGCGCGGCAGCCCGGGGCGCAGCGCCACCTTGAAGCGGGCCTGGTAGTCGGCGATGAAGTCCAGCGGGTTGCCCTCGTGCACCTCCACCACCTCGCCATCGGTGAGGACCTCGGTGCGAAAACCCCGCGCCTGCACGCGCGTGCGCGCGGGCAGGCAGATGAACGAGTAGCGGCCGAAGCGCTCGCCGCCAACCACCGACTCCAGCAGGAAGCTGCTCGACTGGCCTGCCGCCAGCTTGAGATACAGCGAGAGCGGGGTCTCGAGGTCGGCAAAGGCCTCGGCGATCAGGGGAATGCGGTTGTAGCCCTGGGCAGCCAGGCTCTTGAATTCGAGTTCGGTGATCATGCTTCGTCCCCGGTGGGGGAACCTGCCGGGCCGCCGTTGGGGCAGCAGGGGCGCGCAGGTCTCGTCGGTGGAGGCGGGCGGCGCCAGAGGCGTGCCCGGGGGCGGTCAGGCGGGCTCGGACGAGCGACGCCAGGGCCAGGCTCCCCGGTCGCAGGCGCGACCCGGGCAGGCAATGAGGGGCCTGCAAACTCCTAACATGGCGTCGAGTGTAGCAGCCACCCTCGGGCGTACGCGCCCGCCTGCGCCGCAAGCGCGGCCCCGGGCCTACAGCGGTCGCGCCGACGCCTGCGCGAGGTAGAACCACTCGTGCCCAGGCCGGGCAGTCGGGTCGGGGAAGACGATGTAGCCGGGTTCGGGCGCCCTCACCTCGGCGCCATCGGCGCGCACGGCGATGAGTTCGCCTGCAGCCAGCGGGTCGAAGCTCGTCCAGCCGCGCACGAACCGGTCGCCCTCTGCATGGCGGTCGATCACCTGGGCCAGGCTCAGGCACTCGAAAGGTGCAGCCGGGGGCGCCAGCGGCAGGTCGGCCAGCCCCAGCAGCGCGATCGTCTGCCGGATCGCGTGCCAGGCCACCTCGGGGGCGGCGGGATCCTCGTGCTGGCCGCACTCCAGCGTGACGGCGTAGCCGCCTTGCGAGCGCATGTACTCGGTGGTGCCCACCCCGTAGATCGGATCCTCGATGGCCGCGGCCGCAGCCGCATCGCCGGCAGCGGCGCGTGCGCGGCGGCGCTCGATGCCGCCGGCGTAGGAGCTCATCCAGCCATCCACGACCCGATTGGGGCCCACGTGCATGGCCAGCCGCGCCTCCTCGCGCTCGTGCGCAAAGGGCTCCAGCGTGCCCGCGTTGTCGGCCGGCCCGCGCAGCACGAAGGGGCGGCCGGGGCTGCGAAAGGAGTGCAGGTCCAGCAGCACATCGTGCGCGGCCAGCAGCGGGCACAGCACATTGGCGATGCGGTCCTCGTACTCGCGCGGGTTGGCCACGGGCTGCAACCGGCGGTTGAGGTTGCGCTCGCCCGGGCGCCGGGCCTGCGCATAGGCCAGCGGGTTGCACACCGGCACGAAGGTGACCGAGCCTCGCACGATCTCGAACTCGCCCCGCGCGAGTTCGGCCACCACGCGCTCGAGGCCGCGCGTGCCGCAGGTCTCGTTGCCGTGCACCGCGCCCGTGACGATCAGGCGCGGGCCAGGTTCGAGCCCGTGCCAGGCGTGGGTCTGCAGGTGATGGGTGGCACCGCGGGGATGCAGGGCAGGGGCAACTGTGTTCATGGCGGCAAAGCAAAGGCAAAGGGGCCCGAAGGCCCCTTCGCGGGATCGGCCCGAGGGGCCGACGGACAGGCGTCGATCAGAAGAACTTGTACTCCACGCCCACCTGGAAGGAGCGTCCGCGCGGATCGGCCACGCGAGGCTCCCACGAGCTGCCCGAGCCGGTGTTGGTGTCCTGCGCGTTGGAGAAGGGCGGATCGGTGTTGAACAGGTTCTTGACGCCCACCAGCACGGTGGTGTTGCGGATGCCGGTGTAGGCCACGCTCGCACCGAAGATGCTGTAGGGCTTGACCACCGGATCCCAGGCCGACGGGGTGAAGCTCGCCCCCACGCCCGGCGGGACGTAGCCGGCGTAGCCGCTGCGGTAGATCTGGTTGAGCGTGCCCGTCCACTTGCCCTCGGTGTAGGAAACGAAGGCCGTGTGCTTCCAGCGCAGGCCCAGGTCGCCCGAGCGGGTGAACACGCCTACCTCGCTCGCGCCGAAAGGCACACCCGGCACCAGCCTGGCCTTCTTCTCGAGCAGGTAGGAGATGTCCAGGCCCGCGTTCAGGCGGCCCGCGCCGATGCGGCCGTTGCCGCGCAGGCTCACCTCCACGCCCTTGGTGCGGGTCTCGCCGGCGTTGATCCAGCGCTGGTCGATCTGCACGATGTTGCCCGCGGCATTGCGGATGAAGCGGTCCTTGAAGAGCGCGTAGTTGGCCAGCAGCCCCGTGGCGCCCGTGATGCCCAGCGACTGGATGGTGCCGTCGCGCTCGATGCTCCAGAAATCCACCCCCGCGCTGAACTGCGCCAGGGGCTGCCAGACGAAGCCCACGGTGGTCATCGTCGCCTTCTCGGGGCCGAGGTCGGCCTTGCCACCGAACAGCGTGTTGAAGGTGATCGCGTTGCAGGCGTTGCCCGGCGTGGTGTTGACCACCAGCGAGGGGCACTTCTCGGGATCGACGATCCCGACGCCCGTGTACGGGGACTCGGTCACGCCGTTGTAGAGCTGGTTGAAGGTGGGCACCCGAAAGCCCGTGCTGTAGGAGCCGCGGGCCAGGAAGCGATCATTGGGGGCCCAACGCACGGTGGCCTTGGGGTTGCTCGTGGAGCCGAAGCCCGTGTAGTTGTCCTGGCGGCCAGAGAGATTGACCTCCAGCCCCTTGGCCAGGGGCACGATGACCTCGGCGAAGACGGCCCGGATGTCGCGCTTGGCGCCTGCCAGTGCGTTGACGTTGTCGAACGGGGCGTTGAAGACCCAGGTGTTGATGTCGTTGGTGTTGACGCCCTGGTTGCCGTCGAACTTGTACTTCTCGGTGCGCAGATCGACGCCCACCGCGGCGAGCACCTCGCCGGCGGGCATCTTGAACAGCGGCCCGGAAGCCACCGCGTCGGTCTGCGTCATCGAGAACTTGCCGCCGTAGAGCTGCACGCCGCGCGCCGAGATGGCGTCGAGCGCGCTCATCGCCGTGGCGGTCTGCGACTCGCCTGCGAGCAGGAAGGGGTTGAGGACGCCGGTGTTGATCAGGTTGGCGAAGGGCCGCCAGTAGTGGTAGCCGCTGCCCAGCGTGGACTTGCTCTGGCTCTCGGCGGTGGACACCCCGGCTCGGTAATCCCAGCCGCCAAAGGGCAACGGCCCCTCCATCGCCAGCAGGTAGCGCGAGGTGTCGGTCTGCGTCTGGATCTCGCGCGGGCCGCAGGCCATGCAGCGCCAGCGGAAGGCCAGCGGCAGCCCGCGATTGACGGCCAGCTCCGGGAAGGTGCCGATCAACGCGTTGAAGACGCGGTCATAGCCCGCGCCCGTGCTGGGGTAGGCCAGGCCGGCGAAGGGGCTCGCGGTGGTCGTGCCGTTGGGCAGTGTGATGAGCGCGGTGGCGCTGCCGCTGGAGATCTGGTTGTTGGAGAACTCCTTGGCGGAGTCGGAGCGGCCCAGCACCGCCTCGCCGATCAGGTTGTGCGGGCCGAGCTTGAGCGTGCCGCGCAGCACGAGGTTGGTGTTGGTCACCGGCTGCTGGATAACGGCGGCCTTGCCGTTGTCCCAGGCGCAACCGAACTGCGCACCGGCGCCAGCGGCCCAGATCTTCTCGTCGTAGGGGCCCATGTCGGGCTGCGACGCGCAACCGGCCTGGCCCGGGAGATCGAGCGTGTTGATGCCGTTGAGCGTGACGCCGTTGTACAGGGGACCCACGTTCGGGCTCGTCTGGCCCGGGCGGGTCAGCGCGGTCCTCAGACCCGCGATGGCAAACAGGGTTGCAAACGGCGCACCCCGCGTGTCCGGCGACAGGCCCCGATCGGCCTGGAAGGTGTTGACAAAGCTGCGGTCGGCGCCACGGAGCTTGGAGTGGTCGGACATCGACAACGTGGCCAGCACGTTGAAGCCCTGCCGGTCGAGGTCGCCGGCACCGGCCAGCACGTTGCCGCGAACGATGTCGCCACCGCCTGCCTGGGTGAAGTCGGTTGTGGCCGAGGCGCGCAGGCCCGTGAAGTTGCGCCGCAGGATGAAGTTGATCACCCCGCCCACCGCATCGGTGCCGTAGAGGGAGGAGGCACCGTCCTTGAGCACCTCCACGCGCTCCACGGCGGCAAACGGGATCTGGTTGAGGTCGACGATGCCGCCGTTCAGGCCGTGGGCGGCAATGCGCCGGCCGTTGAGCAGCACGAGGGTGGCCGCCGCGCCCTGGCCCCGCAGGTTGGCCGAGGAGGCGCCGTTGTTGCCGCGGGCCTGGCCGCTGACGACGTCGGCGTTGCTGGCGAGGTTGTCCAGGCCGTTGCCGTTGATGTTGATGACCGAGATCAGCTGCTCGGCGCTCAGGATGCCTTGCCGGTCGAGCTCCTCGCGGGTGATCACCTGCAGCGGCAGCGCGCCTTCGGTGGCGATGCGCTTGATGCTCGAGCCGGTGATTTCCACGCGCTGGGGAGCAGCCGTCTGCGCTGCAGCCGACGCGGCAAAACCGGCAGCGGCCATCGCGACGACGATCGGGGTCAGTTTCATCAGGACACTCCTTCGGGGGTTTTCCCCTAGTTTCCTCTGCCCGGGGCACTGCCGGCATTCCGGGAAACCCTCGGCTGTCGGCTCGGACCCACACGGCCGGCAAGGCCCTGCCGCCAGAAGGCCTGGGGCCCGTGCGCCGGGGCGGCCAGGCCGCGAAACAGACCCGCCAAACCGTGCATCCTTGCGCTTGCCACCCGCCGGGAACGGGCGCACACTGGCTCGGCACAGGCGCGAAGGCGCGGCCGCCTGCTTCTTCTGTGCAGCCCTGCCAAAGGAGGCTTCATGAACCTGACGATCACCGGCCACCACCTGGAAGTCACCCCTGCGCTGCGTGAGTACGTGCTCACCAAGATCGGCAAGGTGACGCGGCATTTCGACCAGATGGTCGACATCAACGTCCGCCTGTCGGTGGAAAACCTCCGGGAAAAGGAACGCCGGCAGAAGGCGGCCGTGACGGTCCACATGAAGGGCCGCGACCTCTCCATCGAGCAGGCCAACGAGGACCTCTACGCGGCCATCGACCAGCTCGCCGACAAGCTCGACCGCCAGGTCGTCCGCCACAAGGATCGGGTCCAGGACCACCACCACCCCGCGGCCAAGCGCGCCGGCGCCGAACTGGGTTGAGCCCCCCGCGCTGCGGCAGCCGGGCAGTCCTGCCTGTCTCGCCCTATACTGGGTGTTTTCCCGTGGGCCGTGAGGGACGACCCCGAGAGGTGTCCGTCCAGCGAGGCTGCCCGCCATGAATCGTCTGTCTGCCATCCTGCCCGCCAGCAACGTGCTGGTGAATGTGGACGCTTCGAGCAAGAAGCGCGCCTTCGAACAGGCCGGTCTGCTTTTCGAGAACCAGCACACGATCGCCCGGGGCGTCGTGACCGACAGCCTGTTCGCCCGCGAGCGGTTGGCCTCCACCGGCCTGGGCCAAGGGGTGGCCATCCCGCACGGCCGGATCAAGGGCCTGAAGAATCCCCTGGCGGCCGTGCTGCGACTGCAGCAGCCGATCGCCTTCGAGGCCCCCGACGACGAGCCGGTGGCGCTCCTGATCTTCCTGCTCGTGCCCGAGGCGGCCACGCAGCGCCACCTGGAGATCCTCTCGGAAATCGCGGAGATGCTGTCGGATCGGGCGCTGCGCGAGCGGCTCAAGACCGAGCCCGACGCCGAGGGGCTGCACCGGCTCATCTCGCAGTGGCAGCCGCTTCGGTCCGTCGCCTGAAAGCGCCGCGGTGAAGCCCACCTCGATCAGCGCCGAGGCGCTCTTCGAGGCGCACCGGGAGGCTCTGCACTGGGAGTGGGTGGCCGGGCATGCCCACCCCGAGCGCCGCTTCGACGATGCCGCGGTACGCGATGCACGCTCGGCAGCCGACCTCATCGGCTACCTCAACTACATCCATCCCTACCGGGTGCAGATCGTGGGTCGGCGCGAGGTGCCCTACCTGAGCGATGCAGCTCCCGAGGACATCGAGCGCCGTGTCTCGCGCATCGTCACGCTGGAGCCGCCCGTGATCATCGTGGCCGACGGGCAGCAGCCCCCGGAGCGGCTGGCGGCCATGTGCGACCGGGCGGAGATCCCGCTCTTCGTCACGCATGAATCGGCCGGGCAGGTCATCGACGTGGTGCGGGCCTACCTGGGGCAGCTCTTTGCCGAGCGCACGACGCGCCACGGGGTGTTCATGGACATCCTCGGCGTGGGGGTGCTGATCACGGGCGAGTCGGGCCTCGGAAAGAGCGAACTCGGGCTGGAGCTCGTCTCGCGCGGGCATGGGCTGGTGGCCGACGACGCGGTGGACCTCTACCGCATCTCGCAGACCGCCATCGACGGGCGCTGCCCGGAACTGCTGATGAACCTGCTGGAGGTTCGCGGCATCGGGCTGCTGGACATCAAGGCGATCTTCGGCGAGACGGCGGTGCGCCGCAAGATGCGGCTGAAGCTCATCGTGCACCTCGTGCGCAAGGAGACGCTGGAGCGCGACTTCGAGCGGCTGCCCTACGAGCCGCTGCACGAGGAGGTGCTCGGCGTGGCGGTGCGCAAGGTCGTGATCGCAGTGGACGCCGGGCGCAACCTGGCCGTCCTGGTGGAGGCGGCGGTACGCAACACCATCTTGCAGCTGCGCGGCATCGACACCTATCGCGAATTCGTCGAGCGCCACCAGAAGGCGCTCGAGCGGCCGCCCGACCCGGCCTGACTTCGGACGCCTGGGCCCTGGCCCCCGCTCACGGCCACGTGAGCCCTGACCGCTGACCCGCCGCCAGCGGCCCGGCGGCACAGTGCATGCAGCCCGTTGGCGCTTCAGCCGCGCCGGTTCGGGCAGCCGGGCTTGCTGCAGTGCGCGTACAGGGCCAGCGCATGATCCTGCAGCTCGAAGCCGCGCGCAGCGGCCACCTCGCGCTGGCGCCTTTCGATCTCGGGGTCGTAGAACTCCTCGACCAGCCCGCACGACAGGCACACCAGGTGATCGTGGTGCTCGCCGCGGTCGAGCTCGAAGACCGCCTTGCCCGATTCGAAGTTGCTGCGCCGCAGCAGCCCGGCCTGCTCGAACTGCATGAGCACGCGGTAGACGGTGGCCAGCCCGATGTCGGCCCCCTCGGCAAGCAAGGCGCGGTAGACATCCTCGGCAGCCAGGTGACGGCGCGGCGAACGCTCGAAGACCTCCAGGATCTTCAGCCGCGGCAGCGTCGCCTTCAGCCCGCTGCTCTTGAGTTCCTCGGCACGGTTCATGGGGTGTCGGCGCGGGGGCAAGCGGGAGCAAAACCCAGGGGGGCCAAAAGAAGTGTTTGGCTTGGATGGACCCCCTACGTCCACCCCACCAACACCCC
>JBJTVI010000599.1:0-2804 GCA_046081145.1 Rubrivivax sp. | reverse complement strand
CATGGCGATGGGGCGGACTGGGCCGCGGATTCGGCTGGTGTGGCTTTAGTGGCGGCGCTGGCACTGGCGCGACGCCGGCGGGCCTGAGCGGGCCTGAGTGGGCTTCCGTCCGGGGGCCGCCTCGAATCCGCGACAATCACGGGCTTTGCTTCAGGCCCGCCACCATGTCCGGACGCACCCTCTACGACAAGCTGTGGGACGCCCACGTCGTCCACACCGAAGAAGACGGCACCTCGCTGCTCTACATCGACCGTCACCTCGTGCACGAGGTGACGAGCCCGCAGGCCTTCGAGGGGCTGCGCATGGCCGGGCGCAAGGTGTGGCGCGTGAGCTCCATCGTGGCCACCGCCGACCACAACACCCCGACCACCGGCTGGGAAGAGGGCTACGACGGCATTCGCGACCCCATCAGCAAGCTGCAGGTGACGACGCTGGACACCAACATCCGCGCCTTCGGCGCGGCGGCCTACTTTCCCTTCCTGCATCCGCGTCAGGGCATCGTGCACGTGATCGGCCCGGAAAACGGCGCCACGCTGCCGGGCATGACGGTGGTGTGCGGCGACTCCCACACCTCCACCCATGGCGCCTTCGGGGCGCTGGCGCACGGCATCGGCACGAGCGAGGTCGAGCACGTGATGGCCACCCAGACGCTGCTGGCGCGCAAGGCGAAGAACATGCTCGTGAAGGTGGAGGGCACGCTGGCGCGGGGCTGCTCGGCCAAGGACATCGTGCTGGCCATCATCGGGCGCATCGGCACCGCTGGCGGCACGGGCTACACGATCGAGTTCGCCGGCTCGGCCATCCGCGCGCTCAGCATGGAAGGGCGCATGACGGTGTGCAACATGGCCATCGAGGGCGGCGCGCGCGCCGGCCTGGTGGCAGTGGACGACAAGACCCTCGAGTACGTGAAAGGCCGGCCCTTCGCCCCGGGCACGGACGCGGCCAGCGGCCGCTTCGCGGGCGGGCCCGAGTGGGAGCAGGCGGTGGCCCACTGGCGCACGCTGCACTCGGACGCCGACGCGAAGTGGGATGCGGTGGTGGAACTCGACGCCGCACAGATCCGCCCGCAGGTGACCTGGGGCACGAGCCCTGAAATGGTGCTCGGCATCGACGATCGCGTGCCCGACCCCGAGCGCGAGCGCGATCCCGTCAAACGCGGGGCCATCGAGCGCGCGCTGGCCTACATGGGCCTGGAGCCCAACAAGCGGCTTGCCGATGTGTTCGTCGACAAGGTCTTCATCGGCTCATGCACCAACAGCCGCATCGAGGACCTGCGCGAGGCGGCCTCGGTGGTGCGGCGCGTGGGCGGGCGCGTGGCGGCCAACGTCAAGGTGGCGATGGTGGTGCCGGGCTCGGGCCTGGTGAAGGCGCAGGCCGAGGCCGAGGGGCTGCACGACGTGTTCCGCCGCGCCGGCTTCGAGTGGCGCGAGCCGGGCTGCAGCATGTGCCTGGCCATGAACGCCGATCGGCTCGAGCCGGGCGAGCGCTGCGCCTCCACCAGCAACCGCAACTTCGAGGGCCGCCAGGGTGCCGGCGGCCGCACCCACCTCGTCAGCCCGGCGATGGCCGCCGCCGCCGCGCTCGAGGGCCACTTCGTCGACGTGCGCCGCATCGCCTGAGGTCTCCCACCATGCAAGCCTTCACCGTGCACCAGGGCCTGGTGGCCCCGATCGACCGCGAAAACGTCGACACCGACGCGATCATCCCCAAGCAGTTCCTGAAGTCCATCCTGCGCACGGGCTTCGGAGAGAACCTCTTCGACGAGTGGCGCTTCCTGGACAAGGGCGAGCCGGGCCAGGATCCGGCCAGCCGCCGCCCGAACCCGGACTTCATCCTGAACCAGCCGCGCTACCAGGGCGCCTCGGTGCTGCTGGCCCGGCGCAACTTCGGCTGCGGCTCGAGCCGCGAGCACGCGCCCTGGGCGCTGCAGCAGTACGGCTTTCGCGCGCTGATCGCGCCGAGCTTTGCCGACATCTTCTTCAACAACTGCTTCAAGAACGGGGTGCTGCCCATCGTGCTGCCCGAGGCCGACGTGGCGCGCCTGTTCGACGAGGTGGCGGCCTTTGCGGGCTACACGCTCACCATCGACCTGCCGCGCCAGGTGGTGCGCAAGCCCGATGGGGTGGAGCTGCCCTTCGAGGTGCAGCCCTTCCGGAAGTACTGCCTGGTCAACGGCTTCGACGACATCGGGCTGACGCTGCGCCACGCCGACAAGATCCGGGCCTTCGAGGCCGAGCGGCTGGCACGCATGCCGTGGCTGGCCACGCGCGACGTGGTGTGATCGATCCGGCCTGGGAATGCGTCCCGGGCGGCACAGCAGCGGCGCGGCGCGCCGCGACGGAGGAATGATGAAGGTGGCGATTCTTCCCGGCGACGGGATCGGGCCGGAGATCGTGGCCGAGGCCGTGAAGGTGCTGGGCGTGCTGGAGCTGCCGCTGGAGCTCGAGACAGCCCCGGTGGGCGGCGCTGCCTACGAGGCCCAGGGCCACCCGCTGCCGGAGTCGACCCTCGCGCTGGCGAAGGCCGCCGATGCGATCCTCTTCGGTGCCGTGGGCGACTGGAAGTACGACACGCTCGACCGCCCGCTGCGCCCCGAGCAGGCGATCCTGGGCCTGCGCAAGCACCTGGGGCTCTTCGCGAACTTCCGCCCGGCCATCTGCTACGCCGAGCTCACGCACGCCTCGAGCCTGAAGCCCGAGCTGGTGGCGGGCCTGGACATCCTCATCATCCGCGAGCTCACGGGCGACATCTACTTTGGCCAGCCGCGCGGCCGCCGCGCCGCGCCCGACGGCGCCTTTGCCGGC
>JBJTVI010000598.1:0-7077 GCA_046081145.1 Rubrivivax sp. | reverse complement strand
ATCTCTCCCGCCTGGCGGCCTGAGCCCGGCTTCGCGGCTGCCGGCTCGCCCGTCCTTCCGATCCGATCCCGATCCCGATCCCGATCCGCGTGCGCAAGGGGCCCCGACCGTGAAGCTCATCATCCTCGGTCGCGACGGCATCCTCAACGAGTACCGCGACGACCACGTCAAGTCGCCCGAGGAGTGGCAGCCCGTGCGCGGCGCGCTCGAGGCGGTGGCCCGGCTCAACGAGGCGGGCTGGCACGTGGTGGTGGCCACGAACCAGGCCGGCATCGGCCGCGGCATGATCGACATGGCCTCGGTCAATGCGGTGCACGCCCACATGATCCGCTGCGCGCAGCGCGCAGGCGGACGCATCGACGCCGTCTTCTTCTGCCCGCACAGCCCCGAGGAGCACTGCGAGTGCCGCAAGCCGCTGCCCGGGATGATGACCGACATCGGCCGGCGCTACGGGCTCGACCTGCGGCAGGTGCCGATGGTGAGCGACACCCTGCGTGACCTGCTGGCAGCCCGCGCGGCGGGCTGCCCCGCGCACCTGGTGATGAGCGGCCGAGCAGCGCACCTGGACGAGGCGCAGCTGCAGGCCATGCTACGCGAGGCGCCGGGCACGCTCGTCCACCGCGACCTGGCCGGTTTCGCCGAGCACCTGCTGCGCCCGCAGGGCGCCGCGAAGGGGGCGGCAGCATGAGCGCAGCCAGCCGCCTGGTCTGCGCGCTGCGCTCGGCGCTGTACCTTGCCTTCCTGATCGTCACGGTCGTGCCCTGGGCGGTGGTGGTGCTGCTGGCCTCGATGGCCTGGCGTGGCCCGAGGCTGTACTGGCTGGCGGTGCAGTGGCTGCGCGCCTCGACCTGGGGCGCGCTCGTGATCTGCGGCGTGCGCGCGCAGGTGCGGGGCCTGGAAAACGTGCCCACCGCGCAGGATGCGCGCTCGGCGGTGCTGCTCGCGCCCAAGCACCAGTCGACCTGGGAGACCTTCTTCTTTCCCACCCTGATGCCGCACCCGCTGGCCTACGTGTTCAAGCGCGAGTTGCTGCGCATCCCCTTCTTCGGCTGGGCGATGGGGCGGCTGGACATGGTGCACATCGACCGCAGCCGCCGCACCGAGGCCTGGAGCAAGGTGGCCGAGCAGGGGCGCCGCCTGTTCTCCGAGGGCGTGTGGGTGATCATGTTCCCGGAAGGCACCCGCACGCCGCGTGGCGAGCAGGGCGTCTACAAGACAGGCGCCTCGCGCCTGGCGATCGCCACCGGCGTGCCCATCGTGCCCATCGCCGTGGCCTCCGCGCGTTGCTGGCCGCGCAAGAGCTTCCTGCTGCGCCCCGGCGTGATCCCGGTGAGCATCGGGCGGCCCATCCCGAGCCAGGGGCGCGACCCCGAGGAGCTGATGCGCGAGGTGGAGGCCTGGATCGAGGCGGAGATGCGGCGCCTGGACCCCGAGGCTTATCCCGGGTCGACACACCAGGCGCACAGGCCCTAGACTGCAGGGCAATCCAGTGAGAGCGCCGTCGTTGCCTGAACAGCCCGAGCAGTTGTCGCTCTTCGGTGAGGGCGAGCCGGCTTCCGCGGTTTCCGTGGCGGCTCCGGCGGCTTCGCCCCGGACGGCCCCGCGCGACGGTGCGCCAGGGGCCCAGGTGCCTGCGCTGGGTGCCTGGCCTTCTCTTTCGTCCCCACCCTCGAGTGTGCAGCGCGTGGCGCCCGAGCCCTTCACGCGCGTGTTTCGACACCCCCGTGCCAGCCGCGAGCTCATGCTGCAGGGCTGCCGCGTGGGCTTCGAACTGCGCCGCGCGCGCCGGCGCAGCATCGGCTTCGTCATCGGGCCCGAGGGGCTGGCGGTGAGCGCCCCGCGCTGGACGGGCTCGGCCGAGATCGAGGCGGCGCTGCGCGAGAAGGCGGCCTGGATCGTGCGCAAGCTGCACGAGCAGGAAGAGCGTGCGCGGCGGCTGGATCAGGCCCGCATCGAATGGGGAGATGGTGCCTGCGTGCCCTTCCTGGGCGAAACGGTGATCGTGGTGCTCGACCCGCGCGCGACGGGCGCGGTGCTGCACACCGATGCGCAGGCGCTGCCCGGGGTGCCGCGCCTGACGCTGCATGTCGGTTTGCCGCACGGCGCAGCCGCCGAGCAGGTACGCGAGGCGGTGCAGGGCTGGCTGCAGCGCCAGGCCCGGCGCATCTTCGAGGAGCGCTGCGCGCACTACGCGCGTGAGCTCGGCGTGCAGGTGCGTCGCCTGGCGCTGAGTTCGGCCGCCACGCGATGGGGCAGTGCCGGGGCCGACGGCTCGGTGCGGCTGAACTGGCGGCTCGTGCACTTCGCGCAGCCGATCATCGACTACGTGGTGGCGCACGAACTCGCCCACCTGCGCGTGATGGACCACAGCCCGCGCTTCTGGGAGGTGGTGGGGTCGGTGGTGCCTGACTTCCGGGAACGGCGGGCGGTGCTGCAGGAGACGCTGCTGCCTCCGATGGAGTAGGGGCCGCAGGGGATGTCGACAGCGAACACGCCTGCCGGCCAGCCGCCCGAGGGGCCCTCGGCCGCCGAGGCACAGGGGCACGCCCTTGACCTCGAGCGCAGCCTGGCGCACGAACTCGAGGATGGGCCGCTCAAGCGCGAACTCCTGGGGGAGCCCCCGGAGCAGGCGCCAGCGCCGCCCGAGCCGGTCTTTCGTGCCCGCCTGGTCTTCGACGGAACGGGCTCGGAGTACTTCCGCATCTGGGTCGTGAACCTGCTGCTGACCCTGCTGACGCTGGGGGCGTACTCGGCCTGGGCCAAGGTGCGCAAGGCACGCTGGTTCGCGCAGCACACCTCGCTGCTGGGCGACCGCTTCGACTACCACGGCGAGCCGTCGCGCATCCTGCTCGGGCGCGTGCTCGCGCTCGGTTTGCTCGCGCTGTGGACCTGGTCCTTCGACATCGCCACGTGGTTCGGTTTCGCGGTGCTGGGGCTGATGCTGGTGGTCGGGCCAGTGCTGTTTGCCGGTGCGCAGCGCTTCAAGCTCGCCAACACGAGTTGGCGCGGTCTGCGCTTCGGCTTCCGGGCGCCGCGGCGCGAGGTGTACGGGGTGTGCGTGCCGCTGCTGCTGGTGTGGACGCTGGGCACGGCGCTGGGCGCAGCCGAGGCCCCGGCGAACTGGGTGCTCGGGGCCACCGGCCTGCTGGCCCTGATGCTGCCCTGGGCGCACGCGCGGCTCAAGCGGTTGCAGCACGCGCATGCCAGCTTCGGTGGCCAGCCCTTTGCCTTCAAGCCGGCCGGCACCCCCCTTCTACGGCCTGTACGCGAAAGGCCTGGCGCTCGCGATCGTGGGTGGCGTGGTGGTGGTGCTGATGGCCGGCCTGGCCATGGCCATCGGGCGGGACCTCGGCGTGTCCACTTCAGCGGGCGACGAGCGCATGCTGCTCAACGTCCTGCTGCTGTTCGGGGGGATGATCCTGGTGATGTGGATCGTGGTGTGGCCGTACTTCGCGGCGCGCACGCAGCAGATCGTGTGGGGCCATACGCGCTTTGCCGGTCGTGTCGGCTTTGCCGGGCAGATGCGCGGCTGGACCCTGTGGAAGCTGGTGGCGGGCCAGACGCTGCTCACGCTGCTGACGGCGGGTCTGTACTGGCCGTTTGCCGCCGTGGCGATCGCGCGCTACCGCCTGCAGAGCCTGGAGGTGGTGGGTGATGCGCCGTTGCCCGGCATGCGCGTCGAGGCGGCGATGACCGCCGACGTGCGGGCCATGGGTGACGCCGCCGCCGACCTGTTCGGCCTGGACCTGGGATGGTGACGGCGATGCAGCCTGGCGCGGAACCACACGAGTCGCAGACCGCGGCGCGCCGGCCGGCGCGCCTGTTCGATGGCCGTTCCAGCGATGGCCAGGCGGTGAGCGCCTGGATGGACGGGGCTGAGCTGGTCATCGAGTTCCCGGCCGGGGCCCGCGCCTGCACGGCAGGAGGAGGCCCGGCCGACAGCGGGCCCGTAGCCGGGGAGGACTACCCGGGCGGGTCACCCCGGTCCGCTGAACCGCGACGTGCCCGTCACCCGCTGCGGGACTTGGCGCTGGGGGATCGGTGGTCCCGGGGGCCCTATCCCGTGGGGCTCCCCGACGGCGGCACCTTGTGGATCGACGGTGACGACCCGGCGTGGGCGGGCTTTGCCGATGCGCTGCTGCAGGGCGCCGCAAAGCGCGCGTTTGCGCACCGCCTGTGGCGGAGGTGGCCGACCGCCCTGGTTTGCCTGGCGCTTCTGGTGGCGGTGCTGGTCTGGATCGATCGGCAGGGGGCGGGCCTGGCCGCCCGGGCCGTGCTGCCGCTGGTGCCGCTGAAGATCGACGAGAAGGTGGGCAAGCAGGCGCTCAAGACGCTGGACGCCAACTACTTTGCGCCTTCCGCCCGGGCCATGGACATCGATGGGCTGCGCCGCCGCTTTCACGAGATGGCCCAGGCCTGCGGGCAGGGGCGAGCGTATGCCTTCGAGGTTCGGCGGCTGCGCGAGGAGCCCGGGTTCAACGCCTTTGCGCTGCCCGATGGGACGGTCGTCGTGCTGGACGGCCTGCTCGCGGTGCTTTCCGAGGACGAGGTGCTGGCCGTGCTGGGCCACGAGATCGGCCATGTGGTCCACCGCCACAGCATGGGGCATCTGCTGAAGTCGATGAGCCTGCTGGCCGCGGCCGGCGTCGTGTTCTCCGACTTTTCCAGCGTGCTGGCCACGACGGTCAGCGGCATCCAGTTCCTGCGCCATTCGCGCGCGGCCGAGCGCGAGGCGGACGCGCACGCCCGCGAGTGCCTCGCACGGGCGGGCATCGATCCGCGGGTCCTGGTGGGTGTCTGGACGAAGTTTCGCGCCGAGCTCGATCGACGCGGCATGGCCGAGCCGCCCGCCTGGCTGAGCAGCCACCCGGGTCTCGAGGAGCGGCTGCGCGCGGCCCAGCAGCCCTGACTTCCCGCCGGGGCGTCCGACCCCGGTGTCAGACCCCCGGGTCAGGCTCCCGTGTCAGGGCCCGCTCAGGGGGCTGGCTATCATCCAGGCAGCCCCCTTTTGCGGAGACTTTCCATGAACCTGCCCGGCCTGGACTTTCACCTTGGCGAGGATATCGACGCGCTGCGTGACGCGGTGCGCGACTTCGCGCAGGCCGAGATCGCGCCGCGCGCGGCCGAGATCGACCGCAGCGACCAGTTCCCGATGGAGCTGTGGCGCAAGATGGGCGAGCTCGGCGTGCTGGGCATCACGGTGCCCGAGGCCTACGGCGGAGCCGGCATGGGCTACCTCGCGCACATGATCGCGATGGAGGAAATCAGCCGCGCCAGCGCGAGCGTGGGGCTGAGCTACGGCGCGCACAGCAACCTGTGCGTGAACCAGATCAAGCGCAACGGCAGCCAGGCGCAGCGCGCGAAGTACCTGCCGCGCCTGATCAGCGGCGAGCACGTGGGGGCGCTGGCGATGAGCGAGCCGGGCGCGGGTTCGGACGTGATGTCGATGAAGCTGCGCGCGGTTGAGAAGGGCGGGTACTACGTGCTCAACGGCTCGAAGATGTGGATCACCAACGGGCCCGATGCCCACACGCTGGTCGTCTACGCCAAGACCGAGCCCGAGCTCGGCGCGCGCGGGGTCACGGCCTTTCTCATCGAGAAGGGGATGAAGGGATTCTCCATCGCGCAGAAGCTCGACAAGCTCGGCATGCGCGGCTCGCACACGGGCGAGCTCGTGTTCCAGGACGTGGAGGTACCCGCCGAGAACGTGCTGGGCGCCGTCAACGGCGGGGCAAAGGTGCTGATGAGCGGCTTGGACTACGAGCGCGCGGTGCTCGCCGCCGGGCCGATCGGCATCATGCAGGCGGTGATGGACAACGTGATTCCGTATGTCCATGAGCGCAAGCAGTTCGGCCAGAGCATCGGCGAGTTCCAGCTCATCCAGGGCAAGGTGGCCGATCTCTACACGGTGCTGCAGGCCGCGCGCGCCTTCTGCTACACGGTGGGCAAGAACCTCGATGCGCTGGGCGCCGAGCACGTGCGCCGCGTGCGCAAGGACTGCGCGAGCGTCATCTTGTGGTGCGCCGAGAAGGCCACCTGGATGGCCGGCGAGGGCATCCAGATCTTCGGCGGCAACGGCTACATCAACGAGTACCCGCTGGGGCGGCTGTGGCGCGACGCCAAGCTCTACGAGATCGGCGCGGGCACGAGCGAGATCCGGCGCATGCTGATCGGGCGGGAGCTGTTCGCGGAGACGGCGTGAACGACGCGCCGACTTTTCCCCTGCCGCAGCCGGGCTGGTCGATGCGGGCGTGGCGCGCGGGCGATGTGGCGGCGCTGGCGCAGGCCGCCAACGACGAGCGCATCCTGCAGTGGATGTCCGACACCTGGCCGAGCCCCTACACCGAGGGCGATGCACGGTGGTGGATCGAGACGGGGCAGCACGCAAGCGGCATGGCCTGGGCGCTGTGCCAGCACGACGTGCCGCGAGGCGGCGCGGGCCTGCATCCCCGATCCGGCTTCCTGCGCTGCAACGTGGAGGTGGGCTGGTGGCTGCACCCGGACCATTGGGGTCAGGGCGTGGTGCCGGCCGCTGCGGCGCAGGTGGTGCAACAAGCCTTCGCGCTGCCGGAGGTCACGCGCGTGTTCGCCCCCATCCACGCCGGCAACGCGCGCTCGGTGCGGGTGGCCGAGAAGGTGGGCATGCGGCTGGAGGCGGTGCAGCCGCGCAGTGCGTTCAAGCGTGGGCAGGTGATCGACCGGGTGGTGTATGCGGCCTATTGCTGACCTGCTGACCCGCAACCGCCAGTGGGCGGCGCGCACCGAGGCGCGCGAGCCGGGTTTCTTCACGCGGCTGGCGCAGCAGCAGAGCCCGCGCTACATGTGGATCGGCTGCGCCGACAGCCGTGTGCCGGCCAACGAGATCGTGGGCCTGGACCCGGGCGAGGTCTTCGTGCACCGCAACGTGGCCAACGTCGTCGTGCACTCCGACCTGAACGCGCTGTCCAACGTGTAGTTCGCGGTGGAGCACCTGAAGGTGGAGCACATCTTCGTCGTCGGGCACTACGGCTGCGCCGGCGTGCGCGCGGCCATGCGCGGGCAGCGCGTGGGGCTGGCCGACAACTGGCTGCGCCACGT
>JBJTVI010000597.1:0-6018 GCA_046081145.1 Rubrivivax sp. | reverse complement strand
GCGGCCGCCTGGCTGCTCGGCGCGGGCCTGGCACAGGCGCAATCCGGCGCCGCGGGTGCCTACCCGAACCGCACCGTCACGCTCGTCGTGCCCTTTGCCGTGGGCAGCTCCACCGACATCATGACGCGCGTGGTGGCCAAGGTGCTCAACGAGCGGCTGAAGACGAACCACTTCATCGTCGACAACAAGCCCGGCGCCAACGGCGTGATCGCGAGCGACCAGGTGGCCAAGGCGCGGCCCGATGGCTACACGCTGCTGGTGGGCACCGGCACCACGCACACGCAGGCGCCGTGGATGATGAAGACCTTTCCGTATGACCCGGTGAAGGATTTCGAACCCGTGGCCGGTATCGGCGGGGTGCCACTGGCAGTGCTCGTCTCGCGCGATTCGCCCGCGCGCTCGCTGGAGGATCTGCGCCGCCTCGTGGCCGGTGCGCCCGGCAAGCACGGCTACGGCACGGCCTTCGGCATGTCCACGGTGTGCAGCGAGAACATCCGCCGCGCCTACAACCTCGATCTGGCCCAGGTGCCCTACAAGAGCAGCCCGCAGGCGCTGACGGACCTCATCGGCGGCAGCATCACGGTGCTGTGCACCGATTTCAACTCCTCCATGAGCGCGATCCGCGGCGGGCAGGTGCGGGCACTGGCCGTCACCACCGCGCAGCGCAACGCCCAGCTGCCCGACGTGCCCACGGTGGCCGAGACGCTGCCCGCCTTCCCGGAGATGCGCTCCTGGGTGGGCGTGTTCGCCCCCCGCGGCACCCCCGCCGAGATCACGCAGCTGCTCGCGCCGCACATCCTGGCGGCCACCGAATCACCCGATGCGGTGCGGTCGCTCGGCCCCAACGGCTTCGAGCGGCTCACGGTGAGCGGGCCAGCCATGGCGGCCTTCGTGCAGGCCGAGCTCGCCAAGTGGGGCCGGCTCATCGAGGCCGCCGGCATCCAGAAAGAGTGAGGCCGGTGCAGAGCCTGACGATCCACCCCGGCATGAGCACGCCGGCATGAGCACGCCGGGCCGCTCGCAGGCGCGAATGCCGGAGTGCGCGGCACGGAGGGTCGTCCGGTGAACCCCGACACCCCGCAGACGCCCGCCGAAGCCGGCTTCACGGCCCGCCTGGCGCACTGGGCCGCCACCACGGCCCGGCACTGGCCGCCCGAGGCGATCGAGCAGGCGCAGCGCGCCTTCGTCGACACGGTGGCGTGCATGGTGGCCGGCGCCACCGACGAGGCCGTGCGCCGCGCCGCGGCAGGCCTGGGCCGGTGGGGGCAGGCCGGCAGCATCAGCCGCGTGGGCCACTCACGCGGGCTCGATGCGCCCTGGGCCGCGCTGCTCAACGGCACGGCTGCGCACGCCCTGGACTACGACGACGTGCTCGACCCCGCCGCCTCACACGTCAGCGCCGTGATGGTGCCGGCGCTGCTGGCCCTGGGAGAGGAGGTGGGGGCCACGGGGATGGATGTGGTGGACGCCTACATCGTGGGCGTCGAGGTTCAGGAGTGCCTGGCCGAGGCGGTGAACATGGCCCACTACACGCAGGGCTGGCACACCACGCTGACGCTGGGCGCACCTTCGGCCGCGGCAGCCTGTGCCCGGCTGCTTCGGCTCGGCGCACCCGCCACGCTGCGCGCCATCAGCCTGGCCACGAGCCTGGCCGGCGGCTTCAAGCGACAGTTCGGCACGCAGGCCAAGCCGCTGCACGCCGGTCTGGCCGCCCAGCATGGCATCGTGGCCGCGCGCCTTGCCGCGGCCGGCCTGACGGCCGATGCCGAGCCGCTGGAAGGCGCACGGGGCTTTGGCGAGTTGATGGTCGGCGCGGGCGCAAGCGGCTTCGTGCCCGCGGTGCTCGAGCGTCTGGCCGGCCCGCCGGCCGTGCTGCGCCCGGGCCTGTGGTTCAAGCGCTATCCGTGCTGCGCCAGCACGCACCGCGCCGTGGACGGGCTGCTGGCGATCTGCGCCGAGGAAGGCCTGGTGGCTGACGATATCGCCGCCGTGCGCACCGAGGTGTCGGAGGCCGCCGTGCGCAACCTCATGTACGGGCGCCCGGACAACCCCATGCAGGCCCGCTTCAGCATGCCCTACTGCCTGGCCGCGGCCGCCCTGGACGGCGACCTGCGGCTGGCCACCTTCCGCGATGCAGCCATCGGCCGAGCCGACCTGCTGGCCTTCCTGCCCCGCGTGACGATGCAAGCCGACCCCAGGCAACCGGCCGACATGCCCTCCACCGTGCGCAGCTGGGCCACCACCGTCGTGACCACGCGCTGCGGCCAGCACCACACCCGCCGCGTGGTCGACCCCAAGGGCTATCCGGACCACCCGCTGACCGAGCCCGATCTCGCCGCCAAGTTTGCCGATTGCACGAGCGGCCAGCCTGCTCAGGTCACGGGCAGCTTCGAGGCCTGGCGCAGCCTGGCACGTGCGCCCGCGTTGCGCGAGCTGTGCCTGACGCTGCGCATGGTGCAGGCCTGATGCGCTATTCCTTCTGGACGCTGCTCTCGCAGGCGCTGGCCGGCCAGCGCGGCTGGAAGCCGGCCTGGCGCGATGCCAGCCCGCAGCCCGCCTACGACTCGGTGATCGTGGGCGGTGGCGGGCACGGGCTGGCCACGGCCTACTACCTGGCCAGGAACCACGGCCTGCGGCGCGTGGCGGTGCTGGAAAAGGGCTACGTCGGCTCGGGCAACGTCGGGCGCAACACCACGATCATCCGCTCGAACTACCTGCTGCCGGGCAACACGCCGTTCTACGAGTGGTCGCTCAAGCTCTGGGAGGGCCTGGAGCAGGACATCAACTACAACGCGATGGTCAGCCAGCGCGGCGTGCTCAACCTCTTCCACTCCGACGCGCAACGTGATGCGTACGCGCGCCGGGGCAACGCGATGCGCATTGCCGGGGTGGACGCCGAGCTGCTCGGCCGCGAGGAGGTGCAGCGCATGGTGCCGCAGCTGGACTTCGAGCAGGCGCGCTTTCCGGTGCGCGGCGGGCTGCTGCAGCGCCGTGGCGGCACCGTGCGCCACGATGCGGTGGCCTGGGGCTACGCGCGAGCGGCCGATGCCCTTGGCGTGGACATCGTGCAGGACTGCGAAGTCACCGGCATTCGCGTCGAGCACGGCCGCGCGGTGGGCGTGGAGACGACGCGCGGCTGGATCCGCGCCGGCAAGATCGGCCTCGCTGCTGCGGGCAACTCCTCGCGCGTGGCGGCCCTGGCGGGGTTGCGCCTGCCCATCGAATCGCATGTGCTGCAGGCCTTCGTGAGCGAGAGCATCAAGCCGCTGGTCGACCACGTGGTGACCTTCGGTGCCGGGCACTTCTACATCAGCCAGTCCGACAAGGGCGGGCTGGTCTTCGGCGGCGACGTGGATGGCTACAACTCCTACGCCCAGCGCGGCAACCTGCCGCTGGTGGAGCACGTGCTGGAGGAGGGCCTGGCGATGATGCCCATGCTCGGGCGCCTGCGCATGCTGCGCAGCTGGGGCGGGGTGATGGACATGTCGATGGACGGCTCGCCGATCATCGACCGCACGCCCATCGAGGGCCTGTACCTGAACTGCGGCTGGTGCTATGGCGGCTTCAAGGCCACGCCGGCATCGGGCTGGTGCTTTGCGCACACGATCGCCCACGACGCGCGCCACCCCTTGAGCGAGCGGCTGCGGCTGGATCGCTTTGCCACCGGGCACCTGATCGACGAGAAGGGCCAGGGCCCGCAGCCCAACCTGCACTGAGAGCCTTCCACCCGCATGCGCCTTGACTGCCCCCACTGCGGACCCCGATCGATCGAGGAGTTCGTGCAACTCGGCGCCGCCGGCGTGCAGCGACCGGCACCCGACGCCGCGCCGGAAGCGTGGGTCGACTACGTGTACCTGCGTGACAACCCGGCGGGGATGCACGAGGAGCTCTTTCATCACGCCGGGGGCTGCCGCGCGATGCTGGTGGTGCGGCGCGACACGTGCACCCATGCCGTGCAGGCCGTGCGCACCGTGCAGGCGGCCCGCGCGGAGCAGGCAACCACGAGCCGAGGTGCCCCGTGAGTGGCACACGCCTGCCTCGGGGCGGACGGATCGACCGCTCGCGCGCGCTGAGCTTCACCTTCGATGGCCGCCGCTACCCCGGCCTGGCGGGCGACACGCTGGCCTCGGCGCTGCTGGCCAACGGCGTGTCGCTGGTGGGCCGCTCCTTCAAGTACCACCGACCCCGCGGCATCCTTTCCGCCGGCCCCGAGGAGCCCAACGCCCTGGTGGAGCTGCGTACGCACGCGCGCCGCGAGCCCAACACGCGGGCCACGCAGATCGAGCTCTACGAGGGCCTGGCGGCCACGAGCCAGAACCGGTGGCCCTCGCTGGCGCTGGACGCCCGTGCGGTCAACGGCTGGTTCGCACCGCTGCTGCACGCGGGCTTCTACTACAAGACCTTCATGTGGCCGGCCCGCTTCTGGGAGCGGGTGTACGAGCCGCTGATCCGGCGCGCTGCCGGCCTGGGCCGGGCCTCGGCCGAGCCGGATCCCGACGACTACGAGAAATGCACGCTGCACGCCGATGTGCTCGTGATCGGCAGTGGGCCGGCGGGGCTCGCGGCGGCGCGCGCGGCGGCGCTGGGCGGGGCGCGGGTGGTGTTGTGCGAGCAGGACCACGCCCTCGGCGGGCAGCTGCTGGGCGAGCCGCTGGCGGGAGGGGCTCAGGCCCTCGAACGCGCCACGCCTGAAGGCGCGCTCACCATCGACGGCCTGCCGGCAGCGGCGTGGGCGGAGCAGGTGGTGGCGCAGCTGCAGGCCTTGCCCGATGTCACCTTGCTGCCGCGCACCACCGTCTTCGGCGCCTCCGACCACGGCCAGTACGCCGCCATCGAGCGCGTGTGGGACCACGCCCCGGAGCCCGCGCCCTTCGAGCCGCGCCAGCGCCTGTGGCGCATCGTGGCGCGCAGCTGCGTGCTGGCCACCGGGGCCCTCGAGCGTCCACTCGTCTTCGACGACAACGACCGTCCGGGCGTGATGCTGGCCAGCGCCGTGCGCAGTTACGTCAACCGCTACGCCGTGCTGCCGGGACGCGAGGCGGTGGTCTTTGCCACGCACGACGACGTGGCCCACACGGTGCACGCGCTGGCCCGCGCCGGCGCGCGCGTGGCCGCGGTGGTGGACCCGCGCCCGAGCTCCAGCCCGGCGCTGCGTCAGGCTGCCGAGGTGGCCGGTGCGCGGCTGCTGGCCGGTGCGGTGGTGGAACGTGCCGTGGCCGCGGGCTGGCCGGCTCTGGCGGGGGCCGGCCAGGTGTGCGCGGCGCAAGTTCGTGGCCCTTCGGGCACACAGCGGCTGGACTGTGACCTGCTGGTGATGGGCGGAGGCTTCACGCCCACGCTGCACCTGTCCTCGCACACGGGCCACAAGCCACGCTGGGACGCCCACTGCGCGGCCTTCGTGCCGGCCGATCTGCCCCCGGGCATGCACGCCGCCGGCGCCGTCACGGGCGGTGGCACGCTCGCACAGTGCCTGGCCCAGGGCACGGCCGCCGGCCTGGCGGCCCTGCGGGAGATCGGCTTGGCCGCACCCGAGCTGCGCGTGCCCGAGGGCAGCGACGAGGCGCATTCGCTCACGCCCTTGTGGCGCGTCAGCAGAGCCGGCGCGAAGGCCTTCGTCGACTTCCAGCACGACGTGACGGCCGATGACCTCGCGCTGGCGGCACGCGAGGGCTTCAGCCGGCCCGAGCTGATGAAGCGCTACACCACGCTGGGCATGGGCACCGACCAGGGCAAGACCAGCAACGTGATCGGACTGGCCTTGTTGGCCGCTGAACTGGGGCGAACGATCCCGCAGGTGGGCACGACGACCTTCCGCGCACCGTACACGCCCGTCACGCTGGGGGCATTCCCGGGTCATGCGGTCGGGCTGCACATCGAGCCGGTGGTCGAGATCCTGGCCGAGCAGCTCGAAGAGGCTCCTGACGAGCTCGAGGTCCTGCTGATCCCGGAAGGGGACGAAGCCACCAAGGTCCTCATGCCTGTGCTGCACCGGCTGCGCCAGGCGGGCGTCCGGGCGGA
>JBJTVI010000596.1:0-4203 GCA_046081145.1 Rubrivivax sp. | reverse complement strand
GGGCTGCGAGGCCTGCAGGCGCAAGGCTGCGCGCGAGACGCTGCGTTCGGCGATCACGGTGTGCAACACCTGGAACAGGTGGAGGTCGACGTTGACGCCGATGGCGGGCGTAGGGGCCGGTTTTGGCATACGTTTGCCATTATCGTCGGAATTTCTTGAAACGTATACCGTGAGACACTCGGCGTGCTATCCTGTTCAGTGGCCATGAGTCTTCCCCCGGCTCCTTCCGCTCCTTCCGCCCCTTCCGCCCCTTCCGCACCGTCCGACTCGCCAGATCCCGCGGTGCCGGCCACTGGCGGCGAGGCGCCCGTGCGCCCCATCCGCTTCGTCCACCGCGGCGCGGTGCAGGCGGTCTCCGATATCCCCCTCACCCGCAGCGTGCTCGACTGGCTGCGCGAAGACGCCCGTTGCACCGGCACCAAGGAGGGCTGTGCGGAAGGCGATTGCGGGGCGTGCACGGTGATCGTGGCCGAACTGGCCGAAGACGCCCCGCCCTGCGCCGCGGCCACCCTGGTGGGGCCGCTGAGCCTGCGCCCGGTCAATGCCTGCATCCGCTTCCTGCCCACGCTGGATGGCAAGGCGCTGCTGACGGTGGAAGACCACGGCGGCCCGGGCGCGCCGCACCCCGTGCAGCAGGCGATGGTGGCCTGCCACGGCTCGCAGTGCGGGTTCTGCACGCCAGGGTTCGTGATGTCGCTGGCGGCCACCTACGAGCGCCACTGCAGCGCCGGCACGCGCCCCACCCGCACCGAGCTGGCCGACGACCTCGCCGGCAACCTGTGCCGCTGCACCGGCTACCGCCCGATCCTCGAAGCCGGGCAGCGCATGTTCGAGCTGCCCGTGCAGCGCCTGGATGTGCAGGCCCTGGCCGCGCAGCTGCGCGCGCTGCGCGCCGGCCCGGCCGCCACCGCCTTGCACCACGCCGCTGCGCACCCGGCGCAGGGCGGGCGCATCGACCACTTCCACGCCCCGCGCACCGCCGATGCCCTGGCCACTCTGCGCGAGGCCCACCCGCAGGCGCGGCTGCTCGCGGGCTCCACCGACATCGGGTTGTGGGTGAACAAGCAGTTTCGCGACCTGGGCGACGTGATCTACCTGGGCGATGTGGCCGAGCTCAAGGTGGTCGAAGCCCGGGGGGGCCTGCTGCACATCGGTGCGGCCGCCCCGCTGGATGATGCCTGGCGCGCGATCGCCGCGCACTGGCCGACGCTGGCCGAGGTGGGGCTGCGCTTTGCCGGCCCGCCCGTGCGCCACGCCGGCACGCTCGTGGGCAACCTGGCCAACGGCTCGCCCATCGGCGACAGCGCGCCCATCCTCATGGCGCTGGGCGCGCAGCTCGTGCTGCGCCGCGGCGCCGCGCGCCGCACGCTGGCGCTCGAGGACTTCTACGTGGACTACATGCGCAACCAGCTCGAGCCGGGCGAGTTCGTCGAGTCCGTTCAGGTTCCGCTCGCGTCGGCTCGGCAGCCACCCGGCGTCGCCCGCCACGTGCGGGGCTGGAAGATCAGCAAGCGCTTCGATTGCGACATCTCGGCGCTGTGCGCGGGGATGGTCCTGAGCCTGGACGCCTCGGCGCGCATCGTCGAGGCACGGCTGGCCTTCGGCGGCATGGCGGCCACGGTGAGGCGTGCCCCCGGGGCCGAGGCCGTTCTTGTCGGCCAGCCCTGGACCGAGCAGAGGCTGCGCGCCGCGCAGGCCGCCCTCGACGCCGACTTCACCCCGTTGACCGACCTGCGCGCGAGCGCTTCGTATCGCCGCCAGGCCGCACGCGGCCTGCTCGAGCGGCTGTGGCTCGAGACACGGGCCGACGCGCCGCTGCCCGCGCACCTCACGGGCGTCTTCACGCGCGAGGGGTCGGCGTGAACCGGCCCCACGAATCGTTGCCGAACGGCGAGGCTGCGGCCACAGGTGCGGGTGCCGCCAAGGATGCGGGCGATGCCACGGCTGCGTCCACGGCACCGGCCGTCGGCCAATCGCTCCCCCACGAATCGGCCGCTCTGCACGTGAGCGGCCAGGCCGCCTACACCGACGACCTGCCCGAGCTCGCCGGAACCCTGCACGCCGCCCTCGGCCTATCGCCCGTCGCACACGGCTGGCTGCGGGCGGTGGATGTGGCGGGCCTGCGCGCGTTGCCCGGGGTGGTGGCGGTCTACACCGCAGCAGACATCCCCGGCACCAACGACTGCGGGCCGATCGTGCACGACGACCCGGTGCTGGCACCCATCGTGGCCGACGCGGCAGAGGCCCGCGGCAGCGTCCAGTACCTCGGCCAGCCGGTGTGCGTCGTCGTGGCCACCACGCGCGAGCTGGCGCGCCGAGCCGCCGCGCGCACGAAGGAGTTCGTGCACATCACACCCCTTCCCGCAGTGGTCGATGTGCGCGAGGCCCACGCTCTGGGCCTGCACCTGGGCGCACCGATGCGCCTCACGCGCGAGCAGGCCCCGGGTGCCACGCGCCAGGCCATCGACACCGCCCCCCACCGCCTGGCCGGGTGCTTCTCGCTCGGCGGCCAGGAGCAGTTCTACCTGGAAGGCCACATCTCGTATGCGCAACCTGGCGAGGATGGCGCCATGCGCGTGCTGTGCTCCACCCAGCATCCCACAGAGATGCAGCACGTGGTGGCCCACGTGCTGGGCGTGGCCGCGCACCGGGTGCAGGTGGAATGCCGGCGCATGGGTGGGGGCTTCGGGGGCAAGGAGTCGCAGTCGGCCGTGTTCGCGGCCACGGCGGCGCTGGCTGCAGCGCGCCTGCGCCGCCCCATCAAGCTGCGCGTGGACCGCGACGACGATTTCCTCGTCACCGGCCGGCGCCACGGCTTCGAGTTCGACTACGAGGTGGGCTTCGACGAGGCCGGCCGCGTGCGCGGGGTGCAGGTGACGATGCTGTGCCAGGCCGGCTGGTCGACGGACCTCTCCCCGCCCGTGCTCACGCGCGCCATCTGCCACTTCGACAACGCCTACTGGCTGCCCAACGTGGCGATGGAAGGCTGGCTCGTGCGCACGAACACGCAGAGCAACACGGCCTTTCGGGGCTTTGGCGGGCCGCAGGGTGCGCTGGCCATCGAGGTGATCGTCGACGAGCTCGCGCGCGCGCTCGGGCGCGACGCGCTGGAGGTGCGGCAGGCGAACTACTACGCGGAGTCGCCCGCGCCCGGCGAGCCCGCTGCCCCGGCGGGCACAGGCGCCGGTGGCCCCCAGCCGCCTGCGGCCACGGATGAGGTGCAGACCACCCCCTACGGCCAGCCGGTTCGCGACAACATCCTCCACGCCCTCACCGCACGGCTGGCGCAGGAGAGCGGCTACGCCGCGCGGCGCGACGAAGCGGCCCGCTTCAATGCCTCGAGCCCCGTGCTCAAGCGCGGCCTGGCGCTCACGCCGGTGAAGTTCGGCATCTCCTTCAACGTCACGCACTTCAACCAGGCCGGTGCGCTGGTGCATGTGTACACCGACGGCTCGGTGCTCGTGAACCACGGCGGCACCGAGATGGGCCAGGGGCTGAACACCAAGGTGGCGCAGGTGGTGGCGCACGAACTGGGCCTGCCGCTGGCCCGCGTGCGCTGCACCGCCACCGACACCAGCAAGGTGGCCAACACCTCGGCCACCGCCGCCTCCACGGGCAGCGACCTCAACGGCAAAGCCGCGCAGGATGCGGCGCGTCGCATTCGCGAACGGCTCGCGGCCTTCTGGGTGGGCACGCTGGCGGCGGGGGACCAGGCCTCGGGCGCTGCGGTACCCACACTGGCCGCGCAGGACGTGCGCTTCGAATCCGGCGAACTGCGCATCGGCCCCCACGCCGCGCGCTTCGAAGACGTCGTCGCCCAGGCCTACCTCGCCCGCGTGCAACTGTGGAGCGACGGCTTCTACGCCACCCCCGGCCTGCACTGGAACCGCGCCACGCTCACCGGTCACCCCTTCTACTACTTTGCCTACGGCGCCGCCGTGACCGAGGTGGTGGTGGACACGCTCACCGGCGAGAGCCGCGTGCTGCGCGCCGACCTGCTGCACGACGCGGGCCGCTCGCTGAACCCGGCCATCGACATCGGCCAGATCGAGGGTGCCTACGTGCAGGGCCTGGGCTGGCTCACGTGCGAGGAACTGGTGTGGCACCCGCAGACGGGCAAGCTGCTCACGCACGCCCCGAGCACCTACAAGATCCCCACCGCCAACGACGTGCCGGCCGAGCTGCGCACCGCGCTGTGGGACG
>JBJTVI010000595.1:0-4724 GCA_046081145.1 Rubrivivax sp. | reverse complement strand
ACGCCGAGCGCACGGGCCCAGCGGCGCACCTCGTTGTCGGGGATGTAGTCGGCGGCCGGAGCCGGCCCGCCCAGTTCACCCTCGAGCAGCTCGAGCACCATCTTCTGCGCGCTGCGCGCACGCGGGCTGGCTGTCTGCACGCGCAGGCCCCCGCCGGCCCGGCGGCAGCACGAGGCGGCCAGCGTGCGTTCGCCCTCCACCTCCACCACGCAGGCGCGGCAGTTGCCCGCGGGCTCCAGGCCTGGCGTGTGGCACAGGTGCGGGATTTCGATGCCCTGCTCGCGCGCCACCTCCCACAGCGTCTGGTCGCTGCGGGCCTGGACGGTGCGGCCGTCGAGCTGCAGGCTGATGGTCTTCACCTCGGGGCGCCGGTCGAACGGTGGCGCGGATGGGTCTCGCGCGTTCATTGGACTACCCTCCGCGCTGCGCGCTGCGGGATGAGCGCTTGGGAGCGGCCCGGCGCGCTCATACGAGTTCCTCCGGGAAGTAGCGCAGCACGCAGTCCGGCGCGTTGGGCGCCGCCTGCCCCAGGCCGCAGATGGAGGCGTCGCGCATCACTTGCGACAGCTCGCCCAGCAGCGCCGCATCCCACTGCGGGGCCTGCATCAGGGCGCCGGCCTTGGCCGTGCCCACGCGGCAGGGCGTGCACTGCCCGCAGGATTCGTCTTCGAAGAAGCGCATCACGTTGCGTGCCGCGTCACTCGCCAGGTCCACGTGGGCCTCGCTGCGCGAGAGCACGATGACGGCGGCCGAGCCGATGAAGCAGCCGTGCGGCTGCAGCGTGTCGAAGTCCAGTGGCACATCGGCCAGCCGCGCGGGCAGGATGCCGCCCGAGGCGCCCCCGGGAAGGTAGGCATAGAGCGCGTGGCCGGGCAGCATGCCGCCGCAGTATTCGTCCACGAGCTCGCGCACGGTGATGCCCGCGGGCGCCAGCTTCACGCCCGGCTCGCGCACGCGGCCGCTCACGCTGAAACTGCGCAGGCCCTTTCGGCCATGTCGCCCGTGCGAGCTGAACCAGGTGGCGCCACGATCGACGATCTCACGCACCCAGTAGAGGGTTTCGAAGTTGTGCTCGAGCGTGGGCCGCCCGAAGAGGCCGACCTCGGCCACGTAGGGCGGGCGCAGCCGCGGCATGCCGCGCTTGCCCTCGATCGACTCGATCATGGCGGACTCTTCGCCGCAGATGTAGGCGCCTGCGCCACGGCGCAGCTCGATGGCGGGCATCTGCCAGCCCGGGGCCGACACGGGCGGTGTCTCGCGCAGACGCTGCAGCTCGCGCTCGAGCATGGCGCGCGCGCCGTGGTACTCGTCGCGCAGGTAGATCCAGATGGCGTCGATGCCCACGGCCCAGGCGGCCACGAGCATGCCCTCGAGGAAGCGGTGCGGGTCGCGCTCGAGGTAGTAGCGGTCCTTGAAGGTGCCGGGCTCGCCTTCGTCGATGTTGACGGCGAGGTAGCGCGGCGCCGGCTGCGCCCGCACCAGGCGCCACTTGCGCCCGGCGGGAAAGCCCGCGCCGCCCAGGCCGCGAAGGCCGGCGTGCTCGAGCTCGCCGACCACGGCCTCCGCGCTGCGCTCACCGGCCGCGCAGGCTTGCAGCAGTGCGTAGCCGCCGCCTGCACGGTAAGCCTCGAAGCTCGTGGCGGGCTCAAGGGCATCGTGGCGCGTGCCGGCCTCGACGGCCGCCTGCACGGCCTGAACACTGGCCTCGAGCACGGGGTGCTGGTGCACGGCCACGGCCGGGGCGCGCTCGCAGCGGCCGATGCAGGGCGCGGGAATCACACGCACCTGGCTGCCGAGGATGTCGGGCAGCCGCTCGAGCAGGTCACGCGCACCCGCCAGTTCGCAGGCCAGGCCATCGCACACGCGCACCGTGAGCGCAGGGGCCTCGGGCACCTGGCCATCCGGCCCTTCACGCACCACCTCGAAGTGGTGATAGAAGCTCGCCACCTCGTAGACCTCGGTCTGCGACAAGCCCATCAACTCGGCCAGGGCCGCCAGGTGCGGCGTGGGCAGCTGGCCCAGGTGGTCGTTCATGCGGTGCAGGTGCTCGATCAGCAGCTCGCGCCGCGGCAGGCCCGGGCCCACGAGGGCGCGCACGGCTTCGCGCACGGCGGGGTCCACGCGCCGGCCCTTGGGCGCCTGGCGGCGGCGCTGGCGGGTGGGGGCGGCGCCCTGGGCGGCGTCCGCGGCAGCCGCCGGCGCGGCCGGCACGATCGGGATGACGACACCGGCGGTGCGGCCCGTGCGGCTCTCAGCCGCGGCGGGCGGACGTATCGTGAGCGTGTCGGTCATGGGGCCGCACATGCACTTTGTTGCAGGTGGCCGATGATGGGCGGGGGCCGGCACGCCGTCCAATGGAATCGGCGAACCGGGTGATTCGGAAAAATGATCGTGCGCGCCGGGCGGCGCAGTCGCGCAGCGACCCCGGCCGGGCCGTCGACCGTCAGCCCGCAGCCTCGCCCACCGCCTCCAGCGCCCCGCTGAAGGTGCGCACCTCGGCCAGCCAGGCGCCTTCGACGGCCAGCTCCAGCGCCGCTTCGAGCGCGCGCGTCGGCCGCGCGTCGGCCGAGGTCATGAAGCCCACGGGCGTCAGCAGCTCCGGCTCGACCAGGCGGCGCACCGGCACGCCGGCCTACCGCGCGCCGCCGGCCACGAGCGCACCGGGCATCACGGCCGCGAGCCCGCCGGAGGCGACCGCCAGGGACAGCGCCAGCACCGCATCGGTTTCGAGCACCGGGCGCACCTGCAGGCCCAGGCCCTCGAACACCCGGTCGATCAGCACCCGGTGGTGCATCTCGGGCGTGAGCAGGGCCAGCCGCAGGCCGGCTGCCTCGGCCCAGGTGGCCGTGGTGCTGGCCAGGGCATCGGCTGCGGCGCCCGCGGGCCCCACCAGAAAGTAGTGCTCCACCGTCTGCGGCCAGACCGTCACCGTGGCCCGGCCGACCACACGGTCGGTAAAGCCCAGTGCCAGGTCGATCGACAGGCTCTCCAGGCCGGCCTCGATCTCCTGCGAAGACATCGAGCGCAACTGCGGCGCCAAGCCCGGGTGACGCTGCGCCAGGCGCGCGGCAAAGCGTGCCGCAATCGGCAGCGCCGTGGGCACGGTGCCGATCACGAGCCGGCCGCGCACGGCGCCCTGGCCTGAGGCCACCTCCTGCTCCAGCGCCTCCTGCTCGCGCAGCATCCGGTGCGCCGCAGCGAGCACCCGGTCGCCCTCGGCCGTGAAGCCCTCGAACTGGCGTCCACGGCGCACGATGGTGCAGCCGAAGTGCGATTCGAGCGCGCGCAGCGCATTGGACAAGGCCGGCTGCGTCACGTGGCAGGCCGCCGCCGCACGGCCGAAGTGGCGGTGCACGTGCAGGGCCGCGAGGTAGCGGTAGGCGTCGATCAGGTTCACGCCGGGAGCCTACCGCAGCGGGGAGACCGGCGCGGGCTGCGCCGGTCGGCCGGCCGACCGCAAAGCCGCTCAGGTGTCCTGGCTGACCGTGATGGTCGGGAACTTCGAGCTGAAGTCTTTGGCCTTGTGCGCCACCTTCACGGCCACCGTGCGGGCCACGGCCTTGTACAGCGCCGCGATCTCGCCATCGGGCTCGGCGGCCACGGTGGGGCGGCCGGAATCGGCCTGCTCGCGGATGGAGAGGTTCAGCGGCAGGGCACCCAGCACGTCCACGCCGAACTGCGCAGCCATCTTCTTCGCGCCGTCGGCGCCGAAGATGTGGGCCACGTGGCCGCAGTTGGGGCAGCAGTACACCGCCATGTTCTCCACGATCCCGAGGATGGGCACGCCCACCTTTTGGAACATGTTGATGCCCTTCCTGGCGTCGATGAGGGCGATGTCCTGCGGGGTGGTCACGATCACCGCGCCCGTGAGCGGCACGCGCTGCGAGAGCGTGAGGGCGATGTCGCCCGTGCCCGGGGGCATGTCCACGAGCAGGTAGTCGAGCTCGCCCCAGTTGGTCTGGCGCAGCAGCTGGTCGAGCGCCTGCGTGGCCATGGGCCCACGCCAGATCATGGCCTGGTCCTCGTTGACGAGAAAGCCGATGGACATCACCTCCACCCCGTGGCCGGTGAGCGGGTTCATCGTCTTGCCGTCCTCGCTCTCGGGGCGGCCGGACAAACCCATCATCATGGGCTGACTGGGCCCGTAGATGTCGGCGTCCAGGATGCCTACCCTGGCGCCCTCGGCGGCCAGGGCAAGCGCGAGGTTGGCGGTGGTGGTGCTCTTGCCCACCCCTCCCTTGCCCGAGGCCACGGCGATCACGTTCTTCACCCGCGGCAGCAGTGGCACGCCGCGCTGCACCGCGTGCGCGACGATCTTCCAGCCGATGTTGACACTGACGTTTTCCACCCCCGGCACCGAGCGCGCGGCGGCGATGAGCGACTTGCGCAGGCCCGCCACCTGGCTCTCGGCGGGGTAGCCGAGCTCGATGTCGAAGGCGACGTCGCCACCGTCGATCTTCATGTTGCGCAGCTGCTTCGTGGAGACGAAGTCGCGCCCGGTCTGCGGGTCGATGACGCTGCGCAATGCGGCAGCCAGCGCGGTTTCGGAAAGGCTCATGGGCAGGCTCGCTCAGGTGGGCCGTTGAGAAGCAAAACTGTCGAGTCTATCGGCCGGGGCACGAACGCGTCGGGGCAAGGGGCTGGGGGGCGGCGGCCGCCGACCGCCCGAGGGGGGGAACTGCCTAGAATCCGGGCATGTCCCGAAAGCTCTTCGTCACCACCGC
>JBJTVI010000594.1:0-2654 GCA_046081145.1 Rubrivivax sp. | reverse complement strand
TGTGCATCGGCGTGCTCTACGACCGCGTGCACTCGCGCGAGATCTCGGCCTATGGCGGCGTGGTCAACACGATGCCGCGCTTCGCGGCCTTTGCCGTGCTCTTCGCGATGGCCAACTGCGGGCTGCCCGGCACGGCGGGTTTCGTGGGCGAGTGGATGGTCATCCTGGGGGCCGTCAAGGTGAACTTCTGGATCGGCCTGCTAGCCGCCACGACGCTCATCTTCGGAGCGGCCTACACGCTGTGGATGGTCAAGCGCGTCTACTTCGGCGACATCGCCAACGACCATGTGCGCACGCTCGAGGACATCAACGCGCGCGAGTTCCTGGTGCTGGCGCTGCTGGCGGCGGCCGTGCTGGCGATGGGCCTGTACCCCAAACCCTTCACCGACGTGATGGACGCGTCGGTGGCCGAGCTGCTGCGCCACGTGGCGGCGAGCAAGCTTCCTTGAGCCGGCACTGACCCGGCGGGACCAGCCATGCATGCGATGAACGTCGTCTACCCCGAGATCGTGCTGCTGACGATGGCGCTCGTCATCACCCTGGCCGACCTGTGGGTCACCGATGCGGCGCGCCGCCTCACCTTCTGGCTCACGCAGGCCACGCTGGCAGCCGTGGCGGCCATGCACTTCGCGCACTTCGATGGCGGGCAGACCCTCTACGGCCTGCAGCGGATGGTCGTCTCCGACCCGATGGGCCACCTGCTGGCCGGCTCGGCCTGCATCGCGGTGATGCTTACGGTGGCCTACGCCCAGCCCTACCTGGCCAGCCGCGACATGCTCAAGGGCGAGTTCTTCACGCTGACCCTCTTTGCCGCGCTGGGCATTTCCATCATGTGCTCGGCCAACCACTTCCTGGTGGTGTACCTCGGCCTGGAGCTGATGAGCCTCTCGCTGTACGCGCTCACGGCGCTGCGCCGCGACCACGCCCCGGCCATCGAGGCGGCGATGAAGTACTTCGTGCTCGGGGCGCTGGCCAGCGGCTTCCTGCTTTACGGCCTGTCGATGCTCTACGGTGCCACGGGCACGCTGGAGATCGCCAAGGTCTACGAGCGCATCGCCGCGGGTCGCATCAACCACGACGTGCTGGTCTTCGGCCTGGTCTTCGTGGTGGCGGGGCTGGCCTTCAAGCTCGGAGCGGCGCCCTTCCACATGTGGGTGCCCGATGTCTACCACGGCGCGCCCACCGGCGTCACGCTGCTCATCGCCGGCGCGCCCAAGCTGGCTGCCTTCGCGATCACGATGCGGTTGCTGGTGGAGGGCATGGGGATGCCCGAGCTCGCCAAGGAGTGGCAGCAGATGCTCATCGTGCTGGCCATCGGCTCGCTCGCGGTGGGCAACCTCGCGGCGATCGCGCAGACCAACCTCAAGCGCATGCTGGCCTACTCCACGATCGCGCAGATGGGCTTCCTGCTCCTGGGCATGGCCGTGGGAGTGGTGGGGGGCAACACCTTCTCGGGTGCCAATGCCTACAGCTCGGCCATGTTCTACATCGTCACCTACGTGCTGACGACGGCTGGCACCCTCGGGCTCGTGCTGCACCTCTCGCGCGCCGGCCACGAGTGCGAGGAAATCGCCGACCTCGCCGGGCTCGCCCGGCGCGCGCCCTGGCTGGCAGGCGCGATGACACTCTTCATGTTCTCGCTGGCAGGCATTCCGCCCATGGTGGGCTTTCACGCCAAGCTCGCCGTGCTGCAGGCGCTGGTCACGACAAACGTCGGCCTGCACCTGGTGCTGGCCGTGGTGGCGGTGCTGTTCTCGCTCGTGGGCGCCTTCTACTACCTGCGGGTGGTGAAGGTGATGTACTTCGATGACGCCGTCGACCAGGCACCGATCCTGCGCACGCAGGGCCTGAGCGCGCTGCTGGCCGTCAACGGGGCCGCCGTCCTGCTGCTCGGGCTGCTGCCTGGTGGCCTCATGGCCCTGTGCCGCGACGCCATCGTGCGCGCGCTGGCCACCTGAGCCCCGGGCGGCGCTGATGGCCGGCGCGGACGACGCCCATCTCGTCGAGCGCTTCGTCTCGAGCGAGCCCCGCCTGTCAGGCGGCTACCTGACCGTGGTCCGGGACACGGTCGCGCTGCCCGATGGCACGCAGGCCACGCGCGAGTACGTGCGCCACCCCGGCGCCGTGGCCGTCATTCCGATCCTGGATGACGGGCGGATCGTGATGGTGCGCCAGTTCCGCTACGCGGTCGGTTGCATCCTGCTGGAGCTGCCGGCGGGCAAGCTCGACCCGGGCGAGCCGGTGCTGGCCTGTGCGGCGCGCGAGCTGCAGGAGGAAACGGGCTACCGGGCGCGCCAGTGGGCCCGTGCCGGCGGCTACTACAACGCCGCGGCCTACTCCACCGAGACGATGGAGATCTGGTTCGCGCGCGGCCTCGAGGCAGGGCCGCAGCGGCTCGATCCGGGCGAGTTCCTGGAGGTGGTGGCTGTCGAGCCGGCCGAACTGGATCGCCAGGCGGGGCAGGGCGGGCTGCCCGACATGAAGACGATGATCGGCCTGCAGTGGCTGCAGCGCTGGCGAGCCGGCAGCTGGCCGCTTCACTGGGTGGATGCGCCAGGCCCCGGCAGGGTTTCGCCGGCCGCCGGATAATCCGGCCATGAAAGTCCTCGACCTGCGCTGCGCGAACGGGCATGGATTCGAGGGCTGGTTCGCCT
>JBJTVI010000593.1:0-6547 GCA_046081145.1 Rubrivivax sp. | reverse complement strand
ATGGTGTTCTTGTGGATCAGCATGGCCAGCGTCTCGGTGCTGTTGCCGGGGCCACCCTTGGTCATCGTGTAGGGGATGTCGAAGGTCTGCAGCGCGGTGATGGTGCGAAACACCAGCGCCACGATGATGGAGGGCATCAGCATCGGGATCGTGATCTGCCAGAACTGCTGCCAGCGGCTCGCGCCGTCGACCTCGGCCGCTTCGTACAGCGAGCGCGGAATCATCTGCAGCCCGGCCAGGAGGATGAGCGCCATGAAGGAGCTGGTCTTCCAGATGATGGTCAGGCAGATCGCGGCAAAGGCCCACGCCGGCGACAGCAGCCACATGCGCGGCTCCTGCAGGGTCGACAGCCCCAGGCGGCGCAGCACGTCGTTGACGACACCGTGCTCGGTGTGGAAGAACCAGGCGAAGATGAGCCCGGCAAAGGAAAGCGGCAGCGCCCAGGGCAGCAGCAGCGCCAGCCGCACCGGCCAGCGCCGCCTGAAGGGCAGGTTGGCCAGCAGCGCCAGCCCCAGGCCCGCCACCAGGGCACCGGGCACCGTGACGAGCGTGATGAGCAGCGTGTTGCCCGTGGCGTTCCAGAAATCCGGGTCGTGCCAGAGATCGATGTAGTTGCGCAGGCCCACGAAGTTCACGGCCGTGGGCCCGCCGGACAGGCGCAGCTCGTGCAGCGAGTTCCAGGCCAGCTTGCCGATGGGGTAGACCACGATCAGCGCCAGCAGCGCGAAGGCCGGCGCCAGCAGCAGCACGGCCAGCGTCTTCTCGCCGGGGTCGCGCAGCCGTTCGAGGAACGTCATCACGCAGCCCTCAGCGCATCACGCGGCGCAGCCGGCCCTCGATCTGCGCCACACCCTCCTCGGGCGGGGTGGTGCGCGCCAGCACGGCGCTCGTGACGGTGCGGATCGTGTCGCTGACCTCGCCGTAGCGCTCGCTCATCGGCCGGCTGCGACCGAAGTTCACCACCGTGGCGGCGTCCTTGAACCAGGGCACGGCCTTGAGCACCTCGGCCTCGGTGTAGACCTCCGGGTACACCGGCAGCAGCGCGCCCTGCGCGGCCAGGAATCGGCTGGCCTCGCGCGTGCCCATGAACTGCACCAGCCGGGCGGCGGCGGCCTTGTGCCTGGAAAAGGCACTCACCGCCCACTGCCAGCCGCCGATGCAGGTGGCGCTCCTGCCGCCGGCCATCGCGGGCATCGGCATCACGCCCACGCGGCCCTTGACCTTGCTGTCGGCATCGTCCTGGAAGCGGTCCCAGGCCCAGCTCCAGTTGATGGCGAACAGCACCTGGCCGGCCTTGAACTCGTTGACCGTGTCGGGGGTCTTCACCTCGGCCACGTTGCGCTTGACGACACCTTCGTCGACCATCCTGAGCCACTGCTGCAGCCCGCGCACGGCAGCCGGGCGGTCCAGCGTGAGCCGGCCCGCGGCATCGTTGAAATCCTTGCCCTGGCTCCAGTAGGGCAGCAAGAAGGTGCACACCGCGCCCTCGATCGGCGCACCCTTGATCGACAGGCCCTGCAGGGCGCCGCCTTCGGCCTTCTGGATGCGCTGCGCCGCGGCCGAGAGCTCCTCCCAGGTGCGGGGCACGGCAATCTTGTGCTTGTCCAGCAGGTCGCGCCGGTAGTACATGAACATCGCGTCGGCAAAGCCCGGCAGGGCGGCGAGCTTGCCGTTGACGACGTTGCTCGTGGCGTACACCGGCAGGTGGCCGCGCAGCACGGTGGCTGCCGGGCCGAGGTGGGTGTCCAGCGGCTCCAGCCAGCCCGCGCCGAAGTACTGCGCCGGGTTCACGATGTCGATCAGGAAGACATCGATGGAAGGGTCCTTCGCGTTCAGCACGGTCGAGAGGTACTGGCGCTGCAGTTCGCTCGTGGCCCCACCCGTCTCGATCTGGATCTTCACGCCCGGGTTGACGGCCTCGTAGCGGTCGAAGAGCTGGCGCATCAGGTCGGGCCGCTGGTTCTGGCCGCCGGAGAAGACGCGCAGCGTGGTCTGGGCCTGCGCCAGGGCCGCCGCGCTCGTCAGCACGAAGGCCAGTGCGGCGATGAAGAACTTTCGGTTCATGGCGCTCTCCGGGTTCGAGGGGGCTGCCTCAGCGCGCGTGCGCCTGGCCCGATTGACGGTCGAACAGGTGAAGGTGACGGGGATTCACGTGCAGCGTCACCGCCTGCCCCGGCTGGCCGCGAAAGGACGCGGCCACCCGCGCGATCCACTCGGCATCGCCGGCCTGCACCGTGATCAGCGTCTCGGCGCCCAGGGGTTCGTGCAGCACCAGCCGCGCGGGCAGTGCAAGGTCGTCATCGCCCTGGCGCGCCAGCAGCAGGTTCTCCGGCCGCACGCCCAGCACCTGCTCGCCCTGCAAGGCGGCCAGCGGCGGCAGCAGCGGCAGCTCCAGGCTGCCCAGGCGCGCCCGGCCGGAGGCCACTGTGCAGGGGCAGAGGTTCATCGCCGGCGCGCCGGTGAACCCGGCCACGAAGGTGGCGGCCGGGCGGTTGTAGATGGCCTCAGGGGTGTCGTACTGCATGGTGCGCCCGCCCTGGAGCACGCAGATGCGGTCAGCCAGCGTCATGGCCTCGACCTGATCATGCGTGACGTAGATGATCGTCGCCCCCAGGCGCTGGTGCAGCTTCTTGATCTCGGTGCGCATCTCGCCGCGCAGCTGCGCATCGAGGTTGGACAGCGGCTCGTCGAAGAGGAACACCTTGGGCTGGCGCACGATGGCGCGGCCGATGGCCACGCGCTGGCGCTGCCCGCCGGAGAGCTCGCGCGGCCGGCGCTGCAGCATGTGCTCGATCTTCAGCAGCTGCGCCGCCTCCATCACGCGCTGGCGGATCTGCGGCTCGGGCGTCCCGCGCAGGCGAAGCCCGAAGGCCATGTTGTCGTACAGGTTCTTGTGCGGATACAGCGCGTAGTCCTGGAACACCATCGCGATATCGCGCCGGCGCGGCGGCAGCTCGTTGACGAGCTGGCCGTCGATGCGGACCTCGCCTTGCGTGATGCCCTCGAGCCCCGCCACCATGCGCAGCAGCGTGCTCTTGCCGCAGCCGCTGGGCCCGACGAAGACGACGAACTCGCCGTGCCGGATCTCCAGGTCGATGCCGTGGATGACCCGGTTGCGGCCGTCGTAGCTCTTGACGACGCCTCGCAGCTCGACCGAAGCCAACTCAGTAGCCTTGCGCCGTCACCTTGCCCGCTGCGGCGGCGCCCGCCTGCCCGGCCGGGCGCGTCTGCAGCGCCGCGATCGCACCCTGGCAGGCGCGCATCATCAGGCCGAGGTCGGAGCCGATGGCCACGAAGTCGAAGCCGATGGCCCGGTACTGCGCCACCAGCTCGGGCGTGCCGCCCACCGTGCCCACCGGCTTGCCCATGGCCTTGCAGCGCTGCACCGCCTGCGTCATGAGCGCCATCACCTCGGGGTGGGCGAGCTGCCCGGGGTATCCCATCGAGCCGGAGAGGTCGGCCGGCCCGAGGAAGAGCGCATCCACCCCGGGCACCGCCGCGATCGCCTCGAGCTGCCCCACGGCCTCGGGCGTCTCGAGTTGCAGGATCAGGGCGATGTCGTCGTTGGCGGTCTTGAGGAAGTCGGGTGTCGTGCCGAAGCGGCTGGCGCGGGTCATGGCCGCCATGCCGCGCACCCCGGCCGGTGGATGGCGCGAGGCAGCCACCGCCGCCCGCGCCTCCTGCGCGTTCTGCACGAAGGGCACGAGCAGCGTCTGCGCGCCGGCGTCGAGCACGCGCTTGAAGGTCACCGTGTCGTTCCACGGCACGCGCAGCACCGGCACCAGGGGCGTGCCGGCCACGGCCTGCAGGACATGCACCACATCGCCCAGGTCGATGGGCGAATGCTCCATGTCGATCACGGCCCAGTCGAAGCCGGCATGGCCGATCGCCTCGGCCACGACCGGGCTGGCCGACATGATCCAGGTGCCCAGGCTCGGCGGCAGCTCGCCGCCGCGCCCGAGCATTCGGCGAAACGGGTTCCCCCGCGCAGGTGCGCTCACGGTCGTTCAGAAGTCATAGCGGAACTGCACTCCGAAGTAGCGCTTGTCGTCGCGTGGCACGTAGCGGTTGAGGTTGCTGCCCGAGCTCTGGATGAAGGTGGCGTAGCTCTCGTTGGTGAGGTTCTTGCCGACCAGGGCCAGGCGCCAGCCAGCCTCGCTTTGCAGCGCGACCTGGGCGTTGAAGATGGTGTAGGCCTTCTGGACCGAGTCGGGCTGCTGCTGCAGGTCGAAGTTCGTCTGGGTCTGCCAGCTCAGGTCGGCGCCGTAGTCCAGCGAGAGCTTGCCGCCCAGGCTCTGCGTGTACTTGGCCCGCACGCTGGCCTTCCAGTCCGGGCTGTAGGGCAGCGGCTTGCCGTTGATGTCGCAGCTCGCGGCCGCGCCGGGCGGGCACAGGAACTGCTTGACCCGCGCCTCGATGTTGGCGATGGCGGCGTTGATCGTGAAGTCCGGCGTGATGCGGGCGGCCAGGTCGACTTCGACCCCCTTGGTCGAGACCTTTCCGGCGTTGATGAGGCGGGTGACGATGACGCCGTTGACCAGATCCGGCACGTTGGCCTGGTAGCCGTCGTACTGGGTGTCGAAGGCCGCGATGTTCAGGCGCAGCCGCCGGCCCATCAGCTCGGTCTTCAGGCCCACCTCGAAGGACTTGCTCGTCTCGGGCGCCAGGCGGTTGTCCTGCGTCGGCGTCATGTTGAAGAATACGTTGTAGGCCGGCCCCTTGTATCCGCGCGAGTAGGTGGCATAGGCCATCATGTCCTTGCTGATGTCCCACTGCGGGCCGATGCGGCCCGAGACGGCGTTCTCCGTCGTCGAACCGTTGACCGTGGCACGCGTGGCCTGCACGCCCGGGATGCCCGTGGCGCTGGCCACCCGGCCGTGGTAGTAGGAGAGCTTGTCGGCCGTGTAGCGCAGGCCGGTGATGCCGCGAAGGCTGTTGCTGAAGTTCCAGGTCGCCTCGCCGAAAATCGCCTGGCTGCGCGAGCGTACGCCGAAGGTGGCCACACCGTTGTCGTTGAGCGTGGTGTCGGGCGTGCACGGCACGATGCCCGAGGGCAATGCGGCGGCGGTGCTGGCCGGGCAGCGCGTCACGTCGCGCCGGTACTGCTCGTCGTTCTTCGAATCGAACCAGAACAGGCCCGCCACGTACTCGACGAACTGCTTGCGCGTGGAGGCGATGCGCAGTTCCTGTGTCGTCTGCGAGAAGTCGAGATCGCCGCGGTCGGCGGTCTGCGCGAAATTGCGCGACAGGGCGGACAGGCGGTCCTGGTCCTGGAACTGCGTGTTCTTCCACTTGCGCTGCGCCGTGATCGAGGTGAGCTGCAGATCACCCATCGCGTAGTCGATCTGTGCCGACAGACCCTGGTTCGTGTCGTTCACCCGGGTGCGCATTTGGCTGTTGATCTGTCGGTTCTCCGGCGAGGGCACCACCGGCAGCACCGCCGCGCGGTAAAGGGGGTTGGCCGTGACGGCCAGCGACGGGTAGGAGCGCACGTCGGTGCCGTAGGGCACGCCGGTGGGCGTGGTGTCGGTGGCCTTGCTGTGGTCGGCGATGAAGCCGATGCGCAGGCCCTTGGAGGGCGTGAGTTCCAGGCGTGCGCGCACGCCCTGGCGGTCGTAGCCGTTGACCGTGCTGCCGTCGAAGACGTTGGTGACGTTACCGTCGAACTTCGCGTCCATCACCGACAGCGACGCGCGCATGGTGTCCTTGACGACCTCGCCCCCGTAGCCCAGGCGGACGCGGCGCTCGCCGCCCTGGTACAGCCCGACATCGGCATAGCCCTCGGGCTTGCGGCCCGGCACGCGCGTGATGACGTTGATCACGCCGGCCGAGGCGTTCCTGCCGAACAGGGTGCCCTGCGGGCCGCGCAGGACTTCGATGCGCTCGACCTCGGCCAGGTCCAGCGTGGCCTGGCCCGGGCGCGCCGTGACGACGCCATCGAGCACCATCGAAACCGTCGGCTCCACGCCCGGCGAGGTGCTGATGGTGCCGACTCCGCGGATGAACAGCGACGTGTCCTTGTTGGACGCGTTGGCGCGGAAGTTCACCGTGGGCAGCTGCTGCACGATGGTGGAGATGTTGTTGAGGTTGGCCTCCTCCAGGGGGCCGCCGCCGATCACCGAAACGGCAATCGGGGTCTGCTGCAGAGGCTGCGCCCGCTTCGTGGCCGTGATCACCACCGACTCGAGCTGGCCGTCGGAGGCGGCGGCCTGCTGCTGCGCCCACGCGGGAAGAGAGAAGGCGGCCACGGCCAGGGCCAGGGGCAGCAGGCGGCCGGGCGGAAACGCTTGGCGGCGGGTGGGGTTCATGCGCGAAGTCTCCTTGGTTCGTGGTGTGTGCGTCAGTAGATCACAGGCTCCGGCGTGGGCGCCGTGCCTTCCAGGAAATCGAAGTCGCAGCCCTCGTGGGCCTGCGTCACATGGTGCTTGTACAGGCGCGTGTAGCCCCGGGCGTAGGCCTCGGGCGGGGGTGTCCAGGCGGCGCGGCGACGCGCCAGCTCGTCATCGTGCACCTCCAGGTGGAGGCGGCGTGCGTCGACGTCGACCTC
>JBJTVI010000592.1:0-3121 GCA_046081145.1 Rubrivivax sp. | reverse complement strand
CTGATGAACGGGCAGAGCGTGCCCACCGGCGGCATGACGCCTTCTCCGCTGGCCGCCTACAACGATGCCGACATCGAGCGTAGGCTGCCCTTCGACCTGGCCGCCGCGCGGCGCCTGATGGCCGAGGCCGGTTACCCCGAGGGCTTCGAGGTGACGCTGGACTGCCCGAACAACCGCTACGTCAACGACGAGGAGATCTGCATCGCGCTGGCGGCCATGTGGGCGCAGATCAAGGTCAGGGTGAAGGTCAACGCGATGCCGCGCACCACCTACTTCCCCAAGCTCGAGAAGTACGACACGAGCCTGTACATGCTCGGCTGGGGCGGAGCGGTGACGGACGCCGAGACCACGCTCACCCCGGTGATGCGAAACCTCGGCGACAAGGGCGTGGGCCTGTACAACTACGGCCGCTCGCGCAACGACAGGTTCGATGCGCTGGCCGCGCAGTCCAGCATCGAGCCCGATGCGAAGAAGCGCGAGGAGATCATCAAGGCGGCGCTGCGCGAGTGGCGCGACCAGGTGCACACGATCCCGCTGCACCGCCAGGTGATCCCCTGGGCGGCGCGCGCCAACGTCTCGGTGGTGCACCGCGCCGACAACTGGCTCGAGGTGGCGTGGGTGACGCTCGGGCCGAAGTGAGGCCCCGCGCGGCGGCTCAGCGCCGCGTCGCGCGCTGGCGCACGGCTTCGAGGTAGGCCTGCCCGTCAGGCGGGCGGCCGCTTCTCTGGCTCTCCCAGATCATCCGGCCCAGGCACTCCATCACCTCGTGGTGGGCCTCGTGCAGCGAGCCGCGCTGCGCGGCCAGCAGCTGCACGGCCTGTCGGATGCCCGTGGGCTGGTCGATCGAGACCTGCTCGGCGATGCTCAGGTGCATGCTCAGGTGCAGGAAGGGGTTGGTGCGGCCCGACTCCACGTCGTAGACCGCTGCGAGTGCCGCCTCGAGGTCGGCCAGGTCGCCCGCGTACTCGGGATGTTCATCGATCCAGCTCGCCGCCTGGGCCTGCATCGGATCCAGCGGCAGGCCCTCGCGCTGCCTGCGCGCGGCCTCGCAGAAGAAGCGCCGCACATCGCGCTGGGAGGGCTGGAACATGGCGACATTGTCGCGCCCGCACGGCACGAAACCCGCATGCCGGCGAGGTCTTGCTTAGGGGTCAGTCCCGAGGCAGGTGTGGGGTCGCGTGGCTAGCATCAATCCCCCCGTGGCGTTGCCTGCCGCGAGAAGAACAAGAAGGAAGAAGAACAATGAACGGGCCAGGCGTGACCCCCCCGCGCGAAGCGCTTGAAGACCAGGCGCTGCCCCTGCGCGTGCCCCGCCTGCAGGATCTGCGCGAGCGCGTCGGCCAGGTGCTGTGCACCGGCCCGTGGATCGAGATCGACCAGCGCCGCATCGATCTCTTCGCCCAGGCCACCGACGACCACCAGTGGATCCACGTCGATCCCCTGCGGGCGGCGCAGGGCCCCTTCGGCACCACGATCGCGCATGGCTTTCTCACGCTCTCGCTGCTGCCCATGCTGTTCGACCACGCTCTCGTCATCGAGGACGTGCGCATGGGCGTGAACTACGGGCTCAACAAGGTGCGCTTCACCGCACCGGTGCCGGTGGGCTCGCGCCTGCGCGGGCGCTTTCGCCTGCTCAGCTACGAGCCCCTGGAGGGCGGGGCGCAGCTCGTCATGGAGGTGACGATGGAGCTCGAGGGCTCGCCCAAGCCCGCCTGCGTGGCCGAGTCGGTGAGCCGGCGCTTCTGCCACCCCTGACCGGGCCACACCGCCACCGCCCGCCCGGCCCCGCCACCGCACTTCCTCGCACGGCGCCATGCCCGAGCCCTGCGCAGCATCCGCCCCGGTCAGGCCCGCGCGCGCGGGCACGCAGCGGCCGCCTCTGGTGCAGCCCGCCCGGGCACCGCCCTGAGCCGTTTCCTTCAGCGTTCTTTCGTCTCACCGCGAGAGCGTGCCCGGCACTTCCGGAGGCACGCCCCGGCCAGCAAGCTTCGGAGGAGGACTTGACATGATGAAGGTGATGTTGATCGACGACCATCCGCTCGTCGTCTCGGCGCTGCAGCGGATGCTGCGCGAGCTCGACGAGCAGGCGGTCGTGCTGAGCGCCGCCACGGCGGCCGAGGCGCGAGCGGCGCTGCGCGAGCAGCCCGAGTGCGACCTGGTCCTGCTGGACCTCTCCCTGCCCGACGGCGACGGCCACGCGATTCTGGCCGAGCTGCGGCGCAGCCATCCCTCGCTGCCCGTGGTGGTGCTCTCGGCTTCCGAGCGCACCCTGGACGTGGTGCGCGCCATCGACGCCGGCGCGATGGGCTTCGTGACCAAGCGCGCCTCGCCGCAGCGGCTGCTCGAGTCCCTGCGGGCGGTGCTGCAGGGTGTCATCGTGGTGCCCAAGGGGCTGGCGCCCGAGCCGCTGCCCGAGCCCCTGCCCGAGCCCGATGCCGTGACGGCGCACGCCGTGCTGGCGGTTCAGGCCCCCATGCCCGCTCCGGGGCCCGACGCGCGAGCTTCGCTGCGCGGCTGCCTGCAGAGCCTGGGCATGACGCCGCGCCAGCTCGACGTGCTCGAACTCCTGCTGCAGGGCAAGCCCAACAAGCTGATTGCGCGCGAACTGCGGTTGTCGGTGGAGACCGTGAAGGATCACGTCCGCGCCGTGCTGCGCACGCTCAACGTCACCACGCGTACGCAGGCCGTGCTGGCCGTGAGCCGCCTGCTGGGCACGCCGGGCGGGTTCGCGCCATGGCCACGGCCGCTGGCGCCCTGAGCCCCGCACCGGCCCGGCCCCGGCTGCGCCCGGCCGCGGCCGACCGGCTGCGCGTGATCGCCCTGCAGACGCCCTCGGTGCTGGCCGGCAATGCCCTGGGCGTGTTGCTGATCGCGGCCATCTTCTGGGCCTCGGCCGGCGCCGGGCGGGTGCTGCCTTGGGTGGCCGGCGCCGCCTTGCTGTGGGTGCTGCGCCTGCTGCACTGGCGCCGGCTGCCTCGCAGCGCCGACGACGACAAGGGGCAGGCGCTGCGGCGCTGGCGCAGCGGCTGGCGCGTGCTCGTGGTGGCGATGGGGGCCTGGTGGGGCGTGGCCGTGTGGCTGCTCTGGGACGATGGCGCCGCGCACCAGCGGCTGTTGCTGC
>JBJTVI010000591.1:0-2942 GCA_046081145.1 Rubrivivax sp. | reverse complement strand
TACAGCGCCAAGTACGCCAGCGCCTTCTACGGGCCCTTTCGCGATGCGGTGGGCTCGGCCTCCAACCTGGGCAAGGCCGACAAGAAGGTCTACCAGATGGACCCCGGCAACAGCGACGAGGCGCTGCGCGAGGTGGCACTCGACCTCGCCGAGGGCGCCGACATGGTGATGGTCAAGCCCGGGCTGCCCTACCTGGACATCGTGCGGCGCGTGAAGGAGACCTTCCGCGTGCCCACCTTTGCCTACCAGGTCAGCGGCGAGTACGCCATGGTCAAAGCCGCCGCCGCCAACGGCTGGCTGGATCACGACGCGGTGATGATGGAATCGCTGCTGGCCTTCAGGCGCGCCGGGGCCGATGGCGTGCTCAGCTACTTCGCGCTCGACGCGGCCCGCAAGCTGCGCCAGGGCTGAGCGATGCGGCTGCTGCTCGTCGAGCCCGAGCACAGCCTGACGCTGCCCGCCCTGCCCAGCCAGCTCGAGGGGCCGGGCTTCCTGTGGATCGCTCTGGCGCGCGAGGAGCTCGAGCCGCAGCTACCGGCACTTCAGGCTGCGCTGCAACGCCTGGCCGGCGGCCAGCTCGTGGATCTGCATGTGTCGGATCTGCTCAACGCGCAGCTGCCCAGCCACTTCTAGGACACCTCCTGGTACGACCTTCTGGTGTTCAGGCGCCTGGCGAGGTCGCCCGCGCGTGCGGAGGCTCCGCACGACGGGCTGGTGAGCATCGCCGCCGTGCGCGACACGCTTGCCTCCATCGACACGAGCCCGGTGGGCTTTGCCGTCTTCGACCGCGTGCTGCTGACCGTGCACCCGGCCGAGTGCGGCGTGGCCGAGCACTTCATGCAGCGGCTGGGTGCACCGCCAGCACCCACCGGCGAGGCGCGCGCGACGGCCAAACGCCCCTCGAGCCCGGCCGACCTGATGCTGCGTATGGTCAACCACATGGTGGACGGCTACCTCGACCTGCGCCGCGTGCTCACGCGCCACCTCGGCGCGCTGCAGCAGCAGCTGCTCGACCCGCGCAGCCGGTTCAGCGACTGGTCCGCGCTGCTGGCATCGCGCAACGCGATGCAGGCGCTGGAGGACACCTGCGAGGACCAGCGTGCCGCGCTGCAGGAGTGGCTCGACGTGCTGGCGCAGTGGCCGGCGGCGGCCGAGGCCGCCGGGCAGCGCGAGCGCGAGCTGCTGCGGGTGAGATCGCGCGACGTGCTCGAGCACATTGAGCGCGTGCTCTCGCACGTGCGCCGGCTCGAGCAGTCGGCCGAGACGGCGGTGCAGATGCACTTCTCGGCGCTGGGCCACCGCACCAACGACATCATGCGCACGCTCACGGTGCTCACGGCGATCTTCCTGCCGCTGAACCTCATCACGGGCTTCTTCGGCATGAACTTCGACGCCCTGCCCCTCATCCACTCCGCCACCGGGGTGTGGGTGGCCCTGCTGGCGATGGCTGCGGTGGGCGTGGGGCTCTTCGCCTACTTCAGGCGCAAGCGCTACCTGGGCTGATCGGGCAGGTGCCGCTGCGGCGGATCGCACCGGCCGCACCGGCCCAACTGGCCGCACTGGCCGCACGGTCCGCACGGGGTCCCCGGGCCACACGGCCCGCGTGACGCATTTCACGGCCGCACTGGCGACCCCCTTTGGCCTCACCAAGCGGCGTGTGACATAGCGCACGAACGGCGGCCCTGGGAGGGCCCGACCCTTGGTTCAGGGGGGGTGGTGGAGGGGGCGGGTGCACGCAGCATGACGTCACCGATCACCTTCAACCGGAGCCCCGACATGCAAGCCACCTCCCAGCGCAACCTGCTTTCCCTGGCCCGCACCCTGGCGGCCGCCGGCGTGCTGGCGGCCTCGATGGCCACGCCGGCCTTCGCCCAGAGCCCCGTGAACTTGAACTTCACGACCCTCAACCCGACAGCGGGAACCTTCGCAAGCTGCACCACGACGGACCGCTGCGCGGCCAGCGGCGGCACGATCAGCGCGGGCGCGGCGATGCGATTCACCACCGGAGGCCTGACAGTCAACGCCACGGGCCTCACGCGGGGGACCACGGTGACCAACGCCACGGCCGTGCAGGACTACAACGGAACCACCGCCCTGCCCTGGATCGGTCTGGGTGTCTACCCGACGAGCAACATCACCGCTGGGGTCGACCAGGTCGGCCTGAACGACGTCCTCAAGCTCGACTTCGGCACGCAGCTCGTCAGGCTCACCGGCCTGCAGTTCTACAACTCCAACCACGGCACGACCTTCGACGCGGGCAACTGGGTGGGGCTATCGACCACCGCTCCGACCGGAACGGGTACGCCCACCAACACCTTTGCCTTCGGCGTGAACGGCGCCACCACGCTGGCCACGGCCGTTACCGGTACCACCTTCTACCTGTACGGCCTGAGCAACGACGCGCAGAAGGCGTACTACGTCGGCGGCCTCACCGTCACGCCGGTGCCCGAGCCCGGAACGCTCGGCCTGATGGCCGCCGGACTGGGCGTGGTGGCGATGGTCTCTCGCCGGCGCCGCGCGCTCGTCCAGGGCTGAACTCGGGCGCTCAGCGGGCGTAGGGGTCTTCGAAGCCGAGCCCGAGCATGAGCCGCGACTCGAGCGCCTCCATCAGCCGCGCCTGCGCCGCGCGCTCGTGGTCGAAGCCGCGGGCGTGCAGCACCCCGTGCACCACGAGGTGGGCGCAGTGCGCGGCCAGCTCACGCCTTGCCTCGCGCGCCTCGCGCTCGAGCACCGGGGCGCACAGCACCACGTCGGCCACCACCACCGGCTCGATGGCGTAGGCAAAGGTCAGGACGTTGGTCGCGTAGTCGCGGCCGCGGAACTCCCGGTTCAGCCGCCGCCCCTCGTCCTCTTCCACCACGCGCAGCGCGATCTCGCCTGGCCCCGGGCAGGCCGCGCGCACCCAGCGCCGCACCACGTGCCGCGCCAGCCACGCCCGCAGC
>JBJTVI010000590.1:0-4477 GCA_046081145.1 Rubrivivax sp. | reverse complement strand
GGTCGGTCGGGCGCACGCCGAGCAGCGCTTCGTCGGCCGCAGGCGGTGCGCCGGCCACCGGCAGAGCGGGAGCGCCCTCCAGGCCCTCGAGCCGCACGCCCGAGGCGTCGCAGCGCGCCGGCAGCAGGTTCATCGGTGGTGTCCCGATGAAGCCGGCCACTGGCGCACAGGAAGGCCGGCCGAAGACCTCGCGCGGCGTGCCCACCTGCACGATGCGGCCCTCGATGAAGACGGCCATGCGGTCGGCCAGCGTCATCGCCTCCTCCTGGTCGTGCGTGACGTAGACGGTGGTCACGCCCAGCGTGCGCTGCAGCCGGCGCAGCTCCACCCGCGTTTCCAGGCGCAGCTTGGCGTCCAGGTTGGAAAGCGGCTCGTCGAGCAGGAACAGGCGTGGCTGGCGCACGATGGCGCGGGCCAGCGCCACGCGCTGCTGCTGGCCCCCGGAGAGCTGGCCCGGGCGGCGTTCGAGCAGGTGGCCGATGCTCACGCGGTCGGCGGCCTCCTGCACGGCGCGCGCGATCTGCGCCGCCGGCACGCCCACCATCTTCAGCGGAAAGCCGATGTTCTGCGCCACCGTCATGTGCGGGTACAGGGCGTAGCTCTGGAACACCATCGCCACGTCGCGCTCGCCGGGCTCGGCAAAGGTCACCTCCTGGCCATCGAGCCAGACCTGGCCCGCGCTCAGGGTCTCCAGGCCCGCCAGGATGCGCAGCGTCGTCGTCTTGCCCGAGCCCGAAGGGCCGAGCAGCACGAAGAACTCGCCCGCTGCGATGTCGAGGTCCACCCCGTGCAGCACCGTGGTGCTGCCGTGACGCTTGACCACACCGCGCAGGCGCACGGCACCCTTGGTGGCCGCGCCGGTGCCCACCGGGCTCGCCGCGCTCGCGGTGCGCGCCGTTCCCGCCGTGCCTGCGCCGCTTTCCGTGGCGGCCCGTCCCGATCCTGTGGCTTGCGTCATCGTCCCGCCTGCTTGCGTCCTGGCCTGGTGGAAGGTGTGGTGCTGCCCATGTGCCTCAGCGCCGCCCGCCGCCCTTGACCGCCCCGACCGTCAGGCCCTTGACGATGTGGCGCTGCGCCACCAGGCCGATCACGATCACCGGGGCCATGGCCACCATGGCCGCCGCGGTGAGGCGGGCCCACTGCGTCTGCTCCACCGAGATGAAGTTGAACATCGCCACCGTCACCGGCCGCACGTCGTTGCCGCCGAGCACCACCGCGAAGAGGAATTCGTTCCAGGCGTTGAGGAAGACGAAGATGGTGGTCACGGCGATGCCGCCGGAGACCTGCGGCAGGATGACGTGCCACAGCGCACGCAGCCGCCCGGCACGGTCCAGCAGCGCGGCCTCCTCCATCTCGTGGGGCACGTCCTCGAAGTACGACACCATGAGCCAGATCGCAAAGGGCAGCGAGAAGGTGAGGTCGATGAGGATCAGGCCCCAGTAGGTGTTGAGCGCGCCGAGCTTCTGCAGCGCCAGGTAGTACGGGATCACCAGACCCACGGGCGGCAGCATCTGCGTGACGAGCACGTAGAAGCCGCTGGCGCGCTTGCCCGGGTAGCGCAGCCGCGCCAGCGCGTAGGCTGCGGGAATCGCAAAGAGCATCGTCAGCAGCGTGGCCCCGCCGGCCACGACGAGGCTCGACAAGAGGTTGGGCAGGATCGAGCTCGGCCCGCTGAGCACCGCGCGGTAGTTGGCCAGCGTGGGCTCGAAGATGAACAGGGGCGGGTAGGCGAGAACGTCGCGCTCGGTCTTGAAGGAGGTGAGCAGCGCCCACAGCACCGGAAAGGCCCACACCGACAGCAGCAGGCCGGCCACGACGTACAGCGCCGTCAGGCGCGCCAGCCGGGGGCCTCGCGTGATGGGCTGCCCCGCCGTCATGGCCCGGCCCTCACGAGGCGGCCCTCATGAAGTGGCCCCGATGGAACGGCTCGCGTGGTAGGCCCCTCATGCCGGCACCGTGCGCCGCGTGAAGAGCAGCCACGACACCGCCACCGTGAGGGCCAGCAGCACCACTGCCAGCGCGGAGCCATAGCCCAGGTTGAGCTCGGTGAAGGCGGTGCGATACGCGTACAGGTTCAGGATCTCGGTGGCCGAGCCGGGCCCGCCGCCGGTGGCGGCGAAGATGGCGGCAAAGGCCGACAGCGCCGTCATCGTTCGCAGGATCACGACCATCACCACGGCCGGGCGGATGAGCGGCAGCGTGAGGTGGCGAAAGCGCTGCCACGCGCTCGCACGGTCCAGCCGCGCGGCCTCGTAGATGTCCGGCGGCAGCGTGGCCAGGGTGGCGAGCAGCACGAGGAAGGCAAAGGGCGTCCACTGCCAGGTGTGGATCGCGATCACCGAGATCAGCGCGAGTTGCGGGTCGCCCAGCCAGTTGTGGCTGCCCAGGCCGAGCGCGCGCGTGACGAGGTCGACCAGGCCGACGTCGGGTGCGAGCACGAGCGTGCGCCAGAACAGGCCCACCACCACGGGCGCCAGCACGATGGGCAGGATCGCCGCCAGGCGCAGCCAGGCCTGCCCGCGCGGGATCTGCAGCACGAGCAGCGCCAGCGACAGGCCCACCAGCACCTGCAGCACCACGGTGGAGCCGGTGTAGACGAGCGTGAGGACGAGCGAGTTCCAGAAGCGCGGGTCGCTGCCCATCTTGGCGTAGTTGCCCAGCCCCGCGAAGCCCGAAAGCCACGGCATGCCCAGGTCGAGCCTTTGCAGGCTTGTCCACAGCAGGTAAACGAGCGGGGCCGTGGTGATGGCCAGCAGCAGCGCGAAGGCCGGGGCGAAGAGCGCCAGCGCGAATCGGCGCTCGCGCTGCTCGGGGGTTCGGGTGGGGGCCGTCACGGTGCGCGGCGGGTGGAGGTCGTGCGGAGGTGGGGCGCAGGCGGGGCGGAGCGCAGGGGCAGGCCTCGGCCGGCCGGCAGCCGAGTGGCGAGCGCGCGCCCCGGTTCTCGGGGTCTTTCGAAGCCTCTCAGGACCTCAGGATCTGCGCGATGCGCGCCTGGGCCTCGTCGAGCGCCTCCTTGGACTTCTTCTGCCCCACGAGGGCGGCCTGGATGGCGGTGGCCATCGTCTCGCCCACGGCCGGCCACTGTGGCACGCGCGGGCGCCACTCGACGTCGGTGTCGAGTTCGAGCGATTGCAGCGCCGCCGGGATGAAGTTGTGGCCGGCATCCCCCATGGCCGCGGCGAATTCGGGCGAGCGCCACTGGCTCGCGCGGTTGATGCCCGAGCGCTTGCCGGGCCCGGCGAACTTCCAGGAGGTGCGCGCCTGCGTCTCGGCGCAGCAGGCCCAGGTGATGAAGAGCCAGGTGGCGCGCTTGGCCTTGTCCGACAGTGCCGCGTTGACCGGGAAGCCCCAGTTCCAGATCGAGGTCACGCCCTTGCCCGAGGGGCCCTTGGGCCAGCGTGCGTAGCCGATCTTGCCCACCACCTTGGACTTCTCCGGGTTGGTGATGACGGCGGCCGAGGAGTGCGCATCGAGGTAGCAACCCAGCGTGCCCTGGGAGAAGGCGTCGGCGATGTCGGGCCAGTTCCAGTTGCGCACGGCCGGCGGCGCGTACTGGGTCAGGGCGTTGACGTACCAGTCGAGCGCCGCGACGGCTTGCGCGGAGTTCACCGTGAGGTTGCTGCCCTGGAACCAGCCGCCGCCGAAGCCGCGCAGGATCGACGGGTAGATGTACATATTCTGGCCCGCACCTGCGAAGCCGCGCATCGCCAGCCCCCAGACCCGGTTGGCCGGGTCATGCAGGGCCTTGGCGTTGGCCAGGAGCTGGTCGTAGGTTTCCGCCGGCTTCAGGCCCTTGGCGTCGTAGAGGTCCTTGCGGTAGACCTGCACCGTGACCTCGCCGTCGAAGGGCATGCCGTAGGGCTTGCCGTCCACGCTGTCGGCGTCGCGCCAGGCCTTGAGGATGTCGTTGTAGTTGAACCAGGCCGCGTCGGTGAGGGCCGGGTCGCTCAGGTAGCGGTCCAGCGGCTCGACCCACTTGTTGGCCACGTACAGCGGGTAGTACATGGGGTCGGCCGCGTGCGTGGCGTAGGTGGCCGTCCTGGAGGAGAGATCGAGCATGGCCTTCTGGCGAATCTGGCCGGGGGGCACCTTCTCCACGCGCACCTTCACGCCCGTGAGCGCCTCGAACTGCGGCAGCAGGCCGATCAGGTTTTCGAAGTAGCCCGCGGGGATGACGGCCACCGTGATCTGCTCGCCCTCTGCCTGGCGCCAGTTCAGCCGGGCGGCGCGGTAGGGGGCCAGATCGTCGGCCTGCGCCAGCGCGGCCGGCGCCACGGTGGCCAGTGCACCGGCGGCGGCGGCTCCGCGCAGCAGCGTGCGGCGCGCGGTGTCCGGGCCCTCGCCCTGCGCATTCAGATGACGCGAATCCCTCATGCCCGTCTCCTCATGATGTAATCGATGACATGGATCAATCTACCATCGAGGGACCCGGGTGAAAACGCGCGCGGATAAGGGTATACCCGACAGGTCGACCGCA
>JBJTVI010000589.1:0-14714 GCA_046081145.1 Rubrivivax sp. | reverse complement strand
CGGTGGCGCTGGGCGTGCCGGCGCTCTTCCTGTACAACGCCTGCGGCGTGACGCTGGACAGCCTGGCGATGCTCGATGCGAAGTTGCGCATGCAGGCCAGCCTGCTCGTGCTCAAGGTGGGGGTCGTGCTGATCCTGCTGCCCCAAGGCCTGGTGGCCGTCATCTGGGGCGTCGCGCTCGTCGAGTACCTGCGCGCCCTGGCGGGGATGGTGCTGGTATGCCGCGTGCTCCCGGTGAACCGGCGTGCTCTTGTGCAGGCTCTGCTCGCCATGAGCGCGGCTGCGCTGGTGGTCGGTGGCTTCGTCCTCGCAGCCCGTGAACTCGCGAACCTCATGCAGGCCAGCCTGGCGGGGGGGCTCCTGCTGCAGGGCGTGGCACTGGCGACAGCGGCTGCCGGCTGCGCCTGGGTCGCCTTGCTGTCGAGCCGCCGCTGGGCGGCACTGGACCGGATGGACACCTTGCGCGGATGGAGAGACAGATGGATCCGCGGCGGACGAAAGAATGGAGAACCGGCATGAAGCCTCTGCGTCTGCTGTATCTGCCCAACGAGATGACCGAAGGCGATCAGGTCGGCCCGCGCAAGGCCTTCAGCCAGTTGCTGCGCGAGGGCAGGATCGGCGCCTATGCCACCCACTCCTTCCTCGTCGAGCGTCGTCGCCACAGCAGCCACGAAGCTGCCCTGCGCGCCCTTCTCGAGGCGGCGCGGGCTTTCGGTCCCGACGTCGTGTACTGGCAGCACGTGACCGCGAGCTATCCGGTGGACGCGCCCTTCCTGCAGGCATTGAAGTCGTTGCCCTCGCAACCGCGCCTCGTGTGGCATGACCCGGACGCCTACGGGCGCTTCATCAAGCGCTTTGATCCTGTGATGAAGACCGTCATCGCCCACAGCGACCTGGCCGTCGTCAAGGGCCTGGGCGGGTTCGCGCAACTCGTCCGGCAGGCCGGGGCCAAGCGTCTGGTCTATGCGGTCGAATCCTACGACGACGAGCGCTTCGGCCAGCCCTGGACGCCCCCGAGACAACGGGCGCTCGATGCCGTGATGGTGGCCAACCTCACCTGCCTCAAGCGCGTGCCCTTCCTGTTCATGCCTGGGGGGCGGTCCCGCTTGCGCCTGGCCTGCCGCTTGCACGATGCGCTCGGGCCGCGATTTGCGGTGTACGGGTCGGGTCAGGGCTGGCGTGGCCGGCCTTTCTGCCGCGGGCCGGTCGGCTTCGCCGACCAGGAGCGCACCATCCGGAGCGCCTGGATCAGCGTCAACTGGACCCAGTTCGACGAGATCCCGATGTACTTCTCCGACCGGTTGCCGATCAGCCTGGCTGCCGGCGTGGCCCACGTCACGAACCATCAGCCTGGCATCGAGCACGCGCTGCCTGACGCGCAGGGCATCTACTTTGCCCGCAGCCCGGCAGACGCGGTGGACATCGTGGACATGCTGCTGGGCCTGCCGCGTGAGAGGCTCCTCGAAATCGGATACCAGGCAGCCCGCTACGCGCGCGATCGGCTCAATGCCACGCGGGTGTATGCCGATATCGTCGAGGTCATCCAGGAGCAACTCTTCTGCGAGCCCTGACAGGCGGGGCCCAGCCTCCGTCTGCCCATGTCTCATCGACCCTCGATCCGCGCCCGGCCTGACGCCGGGGATCCACAGGCACGTCCCGCCCCACCAGGGCCGGCGTCTGGGGGGATGCGCGTGGATGTCATCGGCGTGCCGATCCACCGTGTGTCTTCTGCCCAGGCCGTTCAGACGATCCTGGACTGGGCATCGCAGGCACGGGGCCGCTACGTGTGCCTGTGCAACGTGCACTCGGTGGTCACGGCCTCCCGCATCCCGGCCTTCCATGACGTGCTCAGCCAGGCCGATCTGGCCTTGCCCGACGGTGCGCCTGTGGCCTGGATGATGCGCAGGCTCGGGGCAGCCGGGCAGCATCGCGTCAGCGGGCCGGACCTGATGCTCGACCTGTGCGAGCAGGCGAGCCGGTCGGGCGTGCCCATCTTTCTTTACGGCAGCACCGATTCGACCCTGCGCGCGCTCTCGGCGTCGCTGCTGGCGCGCTGGCCCGACCTGTGCATCGCGGGCTGGCACGCACCACCCTTCCGGCCGCTGACCGACCCGGAGAGGCAGCAGGCGATGCAATGCATCGTCTCCAGCGGCGCGCGCCTGGTCTTCGTCAGCCTCGGCTGCCCGAAGCAGGAGGCCTGGATGGCGGCGCACCGTGGCGAACTGCCGGCCGTATTGCTGGGGGTGGGCGCCGCCTTCGACTTCCACGCCGGTACGCTGCGCCGGGCACCGATGCTCGCGCGCCGCCTCGGACTCGAGTGGGCCTATCGGCTGCTGCAGGAGCCACGCCGTCTCGCCAGGCGCTATGCGAGCACCAACACGGTGTTCGTGCTGCGCGCCATGCGGCAGTTGTTCGGCCGGCCGGGTCGGGCGCGATGAGCATAGGCTTACGCACCGGCGACCGGCCTTCGCAGGCCAGGCTTCGGCTGGCCCGGTTCTTCGTGACGACGAGCCTGGCCGTGTGCCCGGCATGGGCCGCATGGGGGCAGGATGGGGCGCCCCCTGGCGTCGGTGCGCCGCCGGCTGCCCCGGCCAGCCAGGCACCGGCGCAGGCCGCGCCGGTTCCCGCACGCGTCCCGGTGCTGCGAAGCCTGGAGGACCCCACGCCCTCCCCGGGCCTGACCGCCCGCGGACGAGGGCCGGTGGCACATTGCCGCCTTGGTTTTCGTCACCCTGCCGAGCCGCCTCGCTCGTCGCCGGCCCCGCGGCCGCCGGCCGGATCGGTGTTCGCCAGCGAGCGCGAGATCGCCCAGTGGCGCAGCCGGATCGACACCGGGCCGTTCGTGCGCGCGGGCGACTACGCCGAGGGCTCCCCAGGCGACTGGGACAGGATCGCCCAGTCGGCCCGGGCGCTCGTGCTTCAGGGCGAGCCGACCTGGAACGCAGGGATGCGCCAGGAGGCGCGCGCCACGCACGGCTCGCGCATCCGCGATGCCGCCTTCTTCCACCTGCTGACGGGCGAGCCGCGCGCCTTGGCGGCAGTGCGTGCACACCTGCTGCGCGACGCGGCCAACCCGCTCAACGACTTCGCCTCCACGCTGTGCATCACCCTGCCCGACGGCGTGACGCTGGACGCGCACTTCGTCGAGGCCTCATGGCTGTCGCGTTACGTCGTGGCCTACGACTTCGTGCGCCCGAAACTGCCCGCCGAGGACAGGATCACGATCGAGGCCTTCATCGCCCGGAACGCCCGCTTCATGGCCGCGCACCTGGATTTCGGAAGCAGCCTGCTGTTCCCCCGACGCGAGTCGGGCGACTACCGCGCGCGGGGCCACGATGCGGCACCAGGCCCGGACGCCGCCCGGTACTGGATGCGCCGCTTCGACACGAACGCGGACTGCGAGATCGATGACAAGGATCTGCCCGGCCCATGGCTCGCGCGTGCCTACGTCGAGGGTACGGGCCGGCTCGGGCCCCGGGTCTCGTCGCTTTCCCAGTGGTACAACAACCGCAAGTCCGCGGTCGCGCTTGCCGTGGGCGCCGCGGGCATCCTGCTGGACGACAACGTGCTGGTGGCCTCCGGGCAGCGCTACTTCATGGAGTGGCTGGCCTACAGCGTGTGGCCCGACGGGAGCCAGGGCGAGTTCGCGCGCCACGACGAGTACTGCATCGCCCAGCAAGGCGTCGTCTACTCGAGTTCCAACATCCAGGGCGCAGCCCTGCTTGCCACCTCCCTGGCGCGCCAGGGTGACCGCAGTCTGGTCGATTTCTCCACGCGCGAGGGCCTGTTCGGCAGCGCCAGCCCGCCCGGAGAGCCCCCCAAGTCGCTGGCGCTGACGATGCGCACCTACGCACGACTCATCCAGGGCGAGCTCGACTGGCACCTGCACGAGCCCTGGAAGCCCAGGCCTCAGTTGCGCCGGGAGACCCGTCTGGGGGGCAACGTCGTGCGGTTCATGGGCGGTGGCGAAATCGACAACTTCCATGAACTGGGGATGCTGGCCGTGACGGCCTGGATCCGGGACACGGGGATCGATGATCTGGTCCTGCGTCAGCGTGCGGCCAGCCACTTGCGCTTTCCGGGCGCATCCGGTAGGCCCGTCGCCACCGGGCACGGCCAATGGACCGATGCCTTCAACGCGATGCCCGCCGTCCTCTTCCTCCGGCCCTGAGGCCTGAACCGCGTGCGCGTCCTCATCGTCCACAACGCCTACCAGCAGCGCGGCGGCGAGGATGCCGTCGTGGAGGCGGAAATCGAACTCCTGCGCGCTGGCGGCGTGGACGTCCGGGCCTACACGCGCCACAACGACGAACTGCGCGAGCAAGGGCGGCTGCGCTCGGCCGTCGATGCCCTGTGGAGCCGGCGCACCACGCAGGAGGTGGGCGAGGTGCTGCGCGAGTGGCAGCCCGACCTCGTTCACCTCCACAACACCTTTCCGATGATCTCGCCCTCGGTGGCCTGGAGCGCCTCGCGCGCACGGGTGCCCGTGGTGCAGACGTTGCACAACTTCCGGCTGGCCTGCCTGCAAGGCACGATGCTGCGCGACGAGCAGCCCTGCACACGCTGCCTGGGCAAGCTGCCGCTGCCGGGCGTCGTGCACGGGTGCTACCGCGGGTCGCGCACGCAAAGCGCCGTGCTGGCGGCTTCTCTGATCCTGCACCGCAGCCTGGGCACCTGGCGCACGAAGGTCGACCGCTTCATCGCCCTCACCGCCTTCTGCCGGGATCGCCTGGTCGAGGGCGGCCTAGACGCTTCACGCATCGTCGTGCAACCCAATTTCGCGGATGTGCCCGCCCAGATCCCCGCGCCCCGGCAGGGCCTGCTCTACGTGGGACGCCTATCGCACGAGAAGGGAATCGGCGTGCTCGCAGGGGCGTCCCAGGGCCTGTATGCTCAAAGCCTGCTCGTCGCCGGAGCGGGCCCCCTCGCGGGCCTGCTGGAGAACTCGCCAGCCTGTCGGATGCTGGGGCACCTCGACCCGGCCGGCGTGACGGCCCGTATGGCACGCAGCGTGGCGCTGGTCCTGCCCAGCACCTGCTTCGAGGGCTTCCCGCGGGCCCTGGTGGAGGCCTATGCCTGCTCGTTGCCGGTGATCGCTAGCCGGCTGGGCTCCCTGGAGGAACTGGTGCAGGACGGGGAAACCGGCCTGCTGGTCGACCCCGGTGACGCCGTAGCGCTCGCCGAGGCCATGCGCTGGGCACTTGCCCACCCTGAACGCATGGCACAGATGGGTCAGGCAGCCCGCGCCCGCTACGAGCGGCACTTCACCCCGCAGCGCGCGCTCGACAGGCGGCTGGCGCTCTATGCGGAGCTTCTGGCCAGCAACGCCGCGTGAGGGGCGCCCTTGGGTGAGCGGTGCCAGGCGGCGATGCCCTGGCAGAAGCGCTGGACGGCCGCCTGCTGGGAGAGTTGCTCGGCGGGGGCCCGCGCCTGGCGCGACAGCCGGCTGGCAAGGGAAGGGTCGTCCAGCAGCCGCAACATGCCCTGCGCGTAGGCGTCGGCGCTGCGCGGGGTGAGGATGCCGTTGACGCCGTCTTCCAGGTAGGCCACTTCCGGACCGTGCTCGGGACCCTGCGACACCACGGCCGGCAAGCCAGCGGCAAAGCCGTCCACGATAGCCAGCCCGACTGCGGCGGGCAGCAGCAGCAGGTCGGCCGCGGCCATCCAGCGCGCTTTGCTCGCGTCCTTGACCACACCGACGAGCCGCACCCAGGGCAGGCCCTGCACGCGTGCAGCCAGTTCATCCTGCCCAGGCCCGGCCCCGGCGATGACGAGCTGATAGTCGGGATGGCGGGCACGCACGAGCCGCGAGGCTTCCAGCAGCAGGTCCAGTCGCTTGGCTGCGTAGAGGGAGCCGACGAACAGCCCCATCGGCCCGGGCGAGAGGCCCAGCGCCTGGCGCAGGGCTGCCCGGCCCTGCCCGTGCAGGGCAGCCACCTGCTGTCGAAGCGCCGAGGTGTCTCCGGCGTTGTTGACCACCGTGATGCGCTCCTGCGGGAAGCCGAATCCGCTCACGACCTGCGCGGCCATGTCCGTGTAGGCGAACCACCAGTCCGCCCGGCAGGAGGACCAGGCCTTGAGCTGCTGCATCGCCAGCCCGAACGCGCCCCGGGCCATGAAGTCGCGCCCATGGCCCCACAGGCCCAGCCTCGGGAATCGCCCGGGCCACAGGAGGACGAGCCAATTGAACAGCAGCTTGTTCTCCTGCGAGACCACCAGGAAGTCGGCCTCCTGCAGCAGGTGCCGCACATCCTGCCAGCAGGCTCGGCCGCCCAGGTAGTAGCGACACGGCGCGTGGTGCGCCCAGTCCAGCGTGCCCCCGTCGCGCTTGAGCGCCTCCTCGGGGGTCGGGTCGCCCACAGCCAGCACCATGTCGAATCCGCGCCGATCGAGTTCCTCGCGCAGTTCGGAAAACAAGGGTACGCGGTAGTGCGGCAGCCGGCGCTCGACGAACACCACCCGCGGACGCCGGGGCGGGCCGCCCACGCGGCTGGGTTTTGCGTCACCCATCGTTCACCTCGTCGACAGGCGGCTGCCGCCGGCCAGCGCCGCCAGGCCGTCACGGGCCAGGCCCAGCGCGAAGACGCAGTAGGGTCTCAGGAAGTGCAAAGGCCACAGGCGCCCCGCGTGGCGCCGCGTGAAGCGCAGCCAGGAAAGGGGCGGCATGCCCTTGCGTCCCACGAACAGCGCCCAGCGCCTGCGCCAGGCGAGCGACACGTCCTGGTAGGTTCCGCGGGTTGTGTTGGGGCTGCATGTGCCCAGCGTGCCCGGGCACAGCCACACCGGCACGCCGGCATATCCCGCGCGAAACCCGTAATCGGTGTCGCCCATGCCGTGCTCGAAGCCGGCATCGAGGTTGCCCAGGATCGCAAACGCGCGCGCGTTCACGAGCACCAGGTTGCCCTGGAAGGTGTCCACCTGCTGGGCCGTTGCACGCGGCTCCACGTAGCGAGTCGTGATCGGGCTCAGGCCGCTCACCCGCCGGCAGCCGCCGTAGCTTCTGGAGCCGGTCACCGGGTCACGCGTGCTCCCCACGACGATGGCCGGTTGCGCCCCGGCCGTGCCCACGGTGTCGTGAAGCTCGATCAGCCGCGCGAGCGCATCCGAGTCGAGCAAGGTGTCGTCGTTGAGCCACAGCAGGAACTCCGGCTGGCTCCTCATGGCATGCTCGATCGCAAGGTGCATGCCACGACACCAGAAGAGATCCCCGGCACTCTCCACGACCTGCACCCAGGCATGGCGCGCGCGCACGGCCTCGGCTGTCCCGTCCGGGCTGCGGTCGTCCACCAGCACGGCCTGGACCGCGCAGGCCTGAGAAGCCGCCGCCCGTTCCAGGGAGGCCAGCGCGGCCAGCGTCGTGTCCCGCCGGCCAAAGGATGTCATCGCCACGCAGATTCGCCGGGTCGGGATGCTCGCGCGGCTGTGCCCCTGGCTCATCCTCGCACCCCGGCACCCGCCAGACCGGGCTCGGGATGGGCGGGCGCGGGCGCAATTCCCGCTGCGGCCAGTACGCCCTTGCGCTGCAACACCCACGCCAACGCGCAGCACAGGATGAGCGTCTGCATGTAGTCGACGTTGTAGGCAACGAAATACACGGCCTGGCTCAGGATCAGCGCCAGCAGGACAGACGGAATGCCCCGATCCTCGTCCTCCGCCTGGCGGTGCCGCCACAGGCCCGCCACGCACACGGCCACCACCCACAGCCACAGCGTCAGGCCCAGCACCCCGTGGGATTGGAGCAGTTCAAGGTAGTGGTTGTGCGTGCCGTGCGTGACGAGGTAGCGCTCGCCCTCCTCGGCCTTGAGCACGCGCCACTGCTCGCCCCCGGGCGGGCGGCCCATGGCGATCACGGCCGGCCCCTTGGAGTACCACTCGCCCAGGCTGGCCTGCCAGTTATCGAAGCGCGCGGCAACGGTGCCCTGGCCCTGCACGGCACGGGAAGCCGAGGCGCTGACGTCGGCGCGCAACTGCGGGCTGAGAGCCATCGTGGCACCCACCACCGCGACGGCACCGACCACGAGCGCCACCGACTGCCACCAGGAGGTGCGGGCCCTGCGCGCCAGCAAGAGGCCGACGAACACGGCCACGATCGCCGCCAGCCATACCGAGCGATGCTGCAGCACCAAGGTGGCGGCGATGAGCGCCGGAGCCGCCAGCCGCATGGACGGCGAGACCAGCCGCGAACCCGCGAAGAGGACGCCGATCACCGCCACCTGGGCGATCGCCAGGGCAGCGTTCGCGTGCACGACCCGGATCGCGCCGTCCACGTTGTAGACGCCTCCCACCGGCAGGAGATCACGGATGTCGAGCAGGTACACCGCCCATCGGTACATCGAGAGCGCCAGCAAGCCGACGGCCGCGAAAGCGAGCGCCGCCATCAGGCGATGGATCTGCTCGCCGCGCATGGGGAAGGACAGGGCGTAGCTGCCCACCGCGATGGCGTAGAAGGCCGGCCGGGCCGAAACGCCTGCCGAGGTGCCATTGATGGCCAGGCCCACGCCCAGGCTGCCCAGGAAAGCGAGCGCAAACAGCAGCCACGGCGCATAGCGCCTGGGCATCGTGGAGGCGAAAAGCCAGCGCACCGCGGCCGCGGCCGCGATCAGTACCAAAGGCACATCGGTGATGAACCAGGTCACGCCAATGCGCAGGATCGGCGCACCCATGGTGATGCAGTCGGCCAGAAAGGTTGCGGTGATGATCCACAAGCCGACGCGGAAATCGTTGCAGGCCGCGATCACCGCCACGACCCCGAGCAGCACGAGCAAGGCGGCGATCACGAACGGCAGGTACCACAGGATGGTATAGATCAGTTCCATGGGCTCACTCCCGCCGTGGTGGGATGGGGCAGCGGGCCAGACGCCGCCCGGCCGGAGGCTTGCAGGTACAGGGCCTCGTAGGCCTGGACGACTGCTGCAACCGGGAATCGCCGGCTCACGCCCCGCCGGCCCGCCTGGCCCATCTGGCGGCGCGCCTCCCCCTGGCCGAGGAGCTCGAGCATCGCCTGCGCCATCGCTTCGGGCCGCGTCACGTCGACCAGTCGCCCGCCCTCGCCGACCACCCAGGGTAGCGCCCCGCTGCGCTCGCCACAAATCACTGGCAGCCCGGCGGCCAGCGCCTCGGCGGCCACCATTCCGAAGGACTCCTCCAGGGTGGGGTGGAGCAGCAGGTCGCTTCCGGCCATCCACTGGGCGACCTCGTCGTGGCTCACTGGCCCCACGAAGCGCGGGCGGGCAGCGATGCGCGCCTCGTCGCACCAGCGCTGCGCCACGCCGCCTTCGGCGTAGTCTGCCCCCAGGAGCACGAGTTCGACATCAGGAAGCCTGCGCGCAACCAGATCGAAGGCGCGCAGGCCCGCCTGCGGGTTCTTCAGTTCGCTCCAGCCGTTGCAGACCATGAGCACACGCGCACACGTACCTGGAGCTCGCGCCATCGGCAAGGCGGCAGCCCGCGCGGTGTCGACCGGGTTGGGAACCAGGTGCGCCGCAGAGCGGCAAAGCGAAGCCACTTCCTGCACCATGTAGGGGGATACCGCCGTCACGCAGCGCGCTCGGCGCAGCGAGCGCCACGCCATGCAGGCGCGCACCCGGCGGTACGCGCCGTGGCGCCAGCCCCGGTAGTACCGGGCAATCCGGAGAGGCGAGTCGTGGCAGGTCACGACGTGGGGCAGGCCGCTGTCGATGGCTGCCCAGGCGAATTCGTAGGGCCAGTGGGCGTGCACCACATCAGGTGTGACGCTGGCCAGCGCGTGCCGCAGACCCTTTCTCTCGAAGCGCAGCAGGTCCCAGATGTAGCCGGGCCGCCACCCGTTGAAGGGCCACGCGCGCGGGCGCATCGGGGCAAACACGAGCTCCAGGGAACCCAGGCGCCTGCGCGCCAGGGGGGGGCCGTCGCAGCGCATGTCGGGAGCCAGCGAGACCACGCTGACCCGATGACCACGCTCGAGGAGCCCTCTTGCCAGCGAAGCCATGAAGGGTGCGCCCGGGTAGCCCGCAGGCAGGCCCTCGAGAGCCGACCCGCCGAGACCCAGGAAGTCCTGCGTGGCGGCCGGCCCGAGCAGCGCGACGTGCAGAGGAGATGCGCAGGCCGACATCAGGCAACGGCCCCCGACGCCCGCGCGACGACACGCGCCGGATTGCCCGCCACGGTCGTGCCCGGTGCCACGTCGCTGCTCACGACGGCGCCCGCGCCGATGACGGCACCCTCGCCGATGATCACGCCCTTGAGGATGATCGCGCGCGCGCCGACGAAGACATCGTTGCCGATGACGACCGGCCGGCTGATGGCCTCATCCAGGGGCGCATGGCGGCGGCCCTGGGTGTGCAGAGGGTGAAAGTCGGTATCGACCACGATGGCGTCGGCCCCGAACAGGCAGCGATCCCCGATCGACACCGACAGCGCCGCACAGATGCTGGTGCCCGACAGGGCGCAGTCGCTGCCGATGGTCAGCCGTGAACCGGGCTGCAGGGCGCGCAGGATGACCGGGTGCGACACGCCCAGCGCGGTGTCTTCGCTGGAGGAACACAGCGCAACACGGTCGCCCAGCTGTATCGAGCCGCCCGGCGCCCGGGATACGACTGGGCGTCCGAGTATCGACAAGCCGCGGCCGGCTCGCACCCCTTCGCGGGCCAGCACCGCCTGCCCGAGCAGCTGATCGACGATCCGCCGCAGGTACAGCGGATAACGGGTGACCCGCAGCCAGCGCGGCAGGCTCGCCGTCGCATGCACGGCGGGCGCGTGCGCGGGGCTCGCCTGCCCCAAGCGGCTCATTGAACGCCCCTGCGTGCTGCGCACTCCGGGATTCGCGCTCGGGAGCGGCCCGGCGCGCTCACGATGTCCCCAGCAGCCTAGCCTGGCCGGATGCGGGCAGGGACTGGAGCAACTGCTGAACGAACCTGGTATGTGTCTCGTAGGCGTTGGCAGGGTTGCCATCGATGCTGGAGACGCGAAACAGCACACCGTCGGGGATGACGCCGCTCAGGCCGTAACCAATGGACACCGCACGCATGGCGTAACCGAACTGCGTGATCCGATCCCCCACGAGCAGCCAGTAGGTGATCGGCTCCACCCGGGAGTCGGCGCGTGCGACCAGACGGGTGACGGGAATGTCGCGGTCCACGGCACGCAGCACGCCGCTTTGTGCCGCCGACTCGATGCGAAAGCCCTGCGCCGGGTAGCACACCTCGGGCCGGTGGGTATTCATGCCCTTGTGCTGATTGCGGCCGTAGGCCACCGACAGCATCACGCGGCGGCCTTCCCGATCACGGTAAGTCACCGAGAGCGTCTCGTCGTAGGTCTGGTCGATGACGCGCTGCAGGTCGGGGCTGGGCGGCACCGGAATGACGCTGCGGTCCACCTCCCATTCGCCGAATCCCGAGGGAATGATCGAGGCCAGTGGCACCCGGCCCTGGAGCTCGGCCATGTAGGTGCGGGGCGTCAGCGCCACGGCCACACCGGCGATAGCCGCCATGACGGCGGCCAGGATGACGGCGCGGAGCATCTCAGCCTGCATGGGGGCGGGTCCGGAAGAAGAGGCGGCCCAGGAGCCCGTCGACCGCCAGGATGAGAGTGAGGGCCACCGCGAAGAGCAGCATGCCCGCAAAGCTGTGCACGAAGCCCTGGCCCGCCTCGTCGCCGAAGTACAGCGTCACGAGCGCCAGCACGACGACGCGAACCACATTGGCCACGAACGAGATCGGCACGATCAGCACGGCCAGCGCGACCTTGCGCGCGGTGCTCTGGTAACTCATGAGGTTGAGGTAGAGCAGGCCCAGTGCCTCGAGCGTGAACAGCGAATTCAGCCCCGCGCAGGCATCGGCCACCAGCAGCTTGTAGGGGCCTAGGGAGAGGATCACGCCCGAGCGCCCGACGGGCAGCCCAAGCAGCGAGAGCAACTCGGCCGCAATGATCGACACGGCCAGCTTCAGGGGCTGGGTGACGGCGTCGGTCCACTCCCCCGGCCAGGGCACCATGAAGAGCAGGAAGAGCAAGGGGAACCAGGCACGGCGAAGCCCGCCCCAACCGAAGAAGGCCAGTATCAACGCGGCGAGCATCAGGTTCTGGGCCAGGACCTCGAGCGTCCATACCGTCTGGGAGCGCCCCACCACGTACATCAGCGCCACCACGATGACCAGGGCGCCGGCCGTCCAGCGGGCCGGCGCAGTCGCCTGATCGACCAGCACCTGTCGCCTGGACCACAGTAGCCACAGGCTGACGGCGAGGATGAAGGGGCCGTGCCCGTTGGCGTCGCTGTCCCAGATCGTCGTGGCCAGACCGTGATAGACCGGCCCGAACATGACGATCCAGCCCAGCGCCACGATCGCCAGAGGCAGGAAAGGCCGCAGCGAATCCCGGCTTGGCCAGGTGGTCGGCAAGGCTCGCACGAGGGGCTCAGTGCCGGTTGAGCATGAGGCCCGCCAGCTTGGCAGGGCTCCCGGAGAGGTTGGCCACCAGCTCGCGCACCGCGGCGCTACGGGTGTGGCCCTGCCTCACCACGATCAGGCCCGAGCCGCAGCGCGCTGCAATGGCCACCGCATCGGCGCCGACCTCTGCCGCCGGAGTGTCGACGATCACGTAGTCGAAGCGCGAGGCGAGCTCCTGCACGACCATCGCGAAGGCCTGCCGCTCGATCAGTTCGAGCGGATTGGGGGGCGTCACGCCCACCGGCAGCACGTGTAGGCTCGGTACGCCCGCCACCGACTGAATGACCTTGGAGCGGCTGCGCCCGGCCAGGATGGCCGACAGGCCGGCCCGGTTCTCCAGCCCGAACAGCTGTTGCTGCCGGCTGTGGCGCAGGTCTGCGTCGATGAGCAGCGTGCGCCCGCCCAGCTGGGCGAGCACCACGGCCAGGTTGGCAGCCACGTAGCTGCGCCCTTCGCTGCGGGTGGGGCTCAGCACAGCCAGCGCCCGCCTGTCGCCCACGCCGAACACGCGCGAGATCAGCTGGCTGCGCAGGGCACGGAAGGTTTCGGCCTGCGCGGAGTAGGGCTGGTTGAGCGTGACGAGCTCGGGCAGGTGCGACGCCCCCTGTTCGTAGGCATAGGGATACTGGAACTGCTGCGCCAGCGCATTGACCACGTCCTCTTCGCTGGCAAGCTTGAGCGCCACGAGAGCTTCACCGATGCGCACCCCCGTCTCGCGCTGGTACGCCAGCACCCGCTCCATCTGGCGCGAGCTGAGCTGGTGGCTGTCGCGGATGATGTCGCCGATGGAGCGCTCGCGCTCGCCATCCGGGTATTCCTCGACGTCGGGTCCGACGCTGTGTTCCATTGCACGCATCACACTGCCTCCTTTCGCCTGCGCATGGGCAGCGCGGGTTTGACCAGCCAGCTCGGCAGCTGCATCGTGCGGCTGCGGAAGCGCCGCACCGGGCGGGGCATCACGGCCAGCACCGGCAAGCCCACCAGGCCCACGGCATCCTCCATCGTGCGCACCCTCTTGTCGAGGCTCTCCCACAGGAGGCAGGCGAGGATCCCGAGCAGGGTCCCGGCCAGCGTGGCGATGAAGGCGTTGCGAACCACCTTCGGGCCTGTGGCCGCAGCAGGAGCAGATGCCTGCGCGAGCATGTAGACGTTGCTGTTGGTGGTCTGGCTCTCGATGTTCGTCTGCGTCAGGCGCTGGGTGACGGCATCCAGGGCGCGCTGGGCGTTCTCGACGTCGCGCTGCAGCACGGCGGCCTCGTCGCGCACGGCCTTCAGGCGCAGCACCTTCGACCGCTGCGCCTCCAGGGAGGCCCTCAGCTCGCTCTCGCGCCTGCGGTTGATGTCGGCCGAGACGGTCACCCCGCCCGTGACGCGCCGTGTCTCGGAATCGAGCTTGCGGCGCAGTTCAGACAGGCTGGCGCGCAGCTCGATGACCTGCGGGTGGTTGTCGCCCAGTCGCGAGCTCACCTCCTGCAGCCGGGCATCGGTACGGCTGATGTCGGCCTTCAGTGCGTTGATGACGGGGTTGTTGAGCACTTCCTGCATCTTCTCGGCCGAGGAGCCCGAGGCCTGCGCCTGGCGGCTCGAGGAGTCGCTGCTCACGGCCTGCATCGAGACGAGCTGCGAGGAGAGTTCGTTCAGGCGGGTCGTCTCGATGTCGAGCCTCTCGTCGTTGGCCACCAGCTGGTTGTTGCGCTGGAAGTTCGACAGCTTGGCCTGAGCCGCCTCGAGGGCCTCGCGAGCCTCCTTGGAGCGCACGTCGAAGAAGGCGGCGTACTGGCGGGCGGGCGAGACGCGCAGCTCCAGGGCCGTGTCGAGGTAGGCCTGCACGAACGCGTTGGCCATGCCGGCGGCAAAGCGCGGATCCTGGGCGGTGTAGGAAACGGTGATGATGTTGCTCTCGCGCGAGGGCTTCACGTCGAGTTCGCGGCGGTAGTTGCCCGCCAGCCAATTCTCGAAGGAGCCCGCACCCTGGGTGGCCTGCATCCACTCCTCGCGGATCTGCGGGTTCTCGGTGAGCTTGAGGTTGCGCACCACGCGCAGCGCCACCCGTTCGCTCTTGATCACATCCACCTGCGTGGCGATGAAGACCGAGGTGGTGGCCACGCCCGAGAGCGTGCTGATGGGGTCGGGCTTGACGTCGACCACGACCGTGGCCGAGGCCTCGAACTGCTTGGGCATCATCCGGCTGATCCCGACGGTGGTCACCACGCACAGGACGAGCACGATCAGGCACACCCACCAGCGTGCCCGCAGGATGACGAAGAACTGTGCGACGCTCATGGCTGTCACCCCT
>JBJTVI010000588.1:0-2180 GCA_046081145.1 Rubrivivax sp. | reverse complement strand
CTGCGCGGCGCGGCCCTGCTGCGCCATCGGGTAGCAGTCGAAGGTGGTGGCCACGCTCCAGGGCTCGACCGGGCTGTTGAAAAGGATCGAGGTGATGGCCCCGCCGAAGAGCGCACCCCAGTACAGGCAGCTCAGCATGATGATGGCCGAGGTCGGGTTCATGCCGAAGGTCAGCGGCAGCAGGATGGCCACGCCATTGGCCCCGCCCAGCCCCGGCAGCACGCCAATCAGCACCCCGAGCGTGATGCCCACGAGCATGTAGCCCAGGTTCTGCCAGCCCAGCGCGATGGAAAAGCCGTGCAGCAGGCTTTGCAGTTCGTCCACCGGCAGCCTCCTACATCCCCATCAGCGCTTCCAGCGGGCCCTTGGGCAGGGGCACCACGAACCAGCGCTCGAAGACGACGAAGAACACGATCGGCACGCCCAGGGCCACGCCGGCCGTGGTGGCCGGGTGGTGCCGGCCGTGGCGCAACATGAACCAGCCGATGAGCAGCACCGAGGCGACGTAGATGCCCAGCAGCTTGATCAGCACCACGTACACGCAGGTGGGCACGAACATCTGGGCCACGCTGCGCAGCTCGCTGCGCCGGGCGAAGGTGGCCGCGCGCACGCTCCCGCGCAGGTGAGCCAGCGCGATCCAGCCGCTGGAGACGAACATCGCCAGCCCGATGTAGAAGGGGAAGTAGCCTGCCTGCGGCCCGTCGTCGGCCCAGCCCGCGCCGATGCGCAGGCTGTCGCCCATCACGACGGCGGCCAGTGCCATCAGCAGCAGCGCCACGACGAGCTCGACGCCGCGCGAGCCGAAGGCGTCGTCAGGATCGCCTGGGCCCTCGCCCTGCGGGTCCGCGCCGGGCGAAGCGCTGCCCAAGGCGGGCCCCGGGGTGTCGTCGGTCATGGTGCGGGCGGCACGCGCCGGGTCAGTTGGCGATGAACCCCGCCTCGCGCATCAGCACGCGGTGCATCTGCTCGTTCTTGCCGAGCCAGTCGAAGTACTCCTGCCCGGTCATCACCGTCTGCTTGAAGGCGCCCTTTTCCATGAACTCCTTCCACTCGGGCAGCGCGCGCACCTTGGCCAGGAGGTCGACGTAGAACTTGAGCTGGTCGGCGGTGACGCCTGGGGGCATGAATATCCCGCGCAGCATCAGGTATTCCACCGGGATGCCGGCCGAGGCGCAGGTGGGCAGTTCGTTCCAGCTCTGGCTGTCCGTCACCTTCTGCTTGTAGGGCAGGCGCTGGGCGTCCATCACGCACAGCGCGCGCAGCTTGCCGGCGCGCCAGTGGCTCTCGGCCTCGATGGGGTTGTTGACCGTCGCGTCCACGTGCTTGCCCACGAGCTGCGTGGCCACCTGGCCGCCGCCGCCGTAGGGGATGTAGGTCATCTTCCTGCCGGCGGCCTTCTCGAGCATGACGGTGATGATCTGGTCTTCCTGCTTGCTGCCGGTGCCGCCCATCTTGAGCTTGCGGTCCGGGCCGCTCTTGAGGGCGTCGAAGAACTCCTTGGGGGTCTTCCAGGGGGAGTCGACGTTCACCCACAGCACGAACTGGTCGAGCGCGAGCATCGCCACCGGGGTCATGTCGCGCCAGTTGAAGGGCACGGCCGTGCCCAGCGGCGTGGTGAAGAGGTTGGACAGCGTGATGACGATCTTGTGCGGGTTGCCCTTGTCGGCCTTCACGTCGAGGAAGGCCTCGGCCCCGGCGCCGCCGCCCTTGTTGACGACCACGATGGGCTGCTTGAGCAGGTTGTTCTTGGCCACCACCCCCTGGATGAAGCGCGCCATCTGGTCGGCCCCGCCCCCCGTGCCGGCCGGCACGATGAACTCGACCGCCTTGGTGGGCTCCCAGGCGCGCGCGGGCGTGCTGGCGAACACGGCGGCGGCGCAGCCGAAGAGGGCGGCGGTGGTGACCAGCAGGCGCCGGCGGCGCTCCTGCGGCGTTTCTGCGCGGCGACGCGGCGGGCGCGGCTCCTGCAGGGTGCGCAGCAAGCGGGACAGGTGGTGGCGGGGTGGCATGGGGCCTCCTGAAGACGGCGGCGAAGCGGCGCGGGGCCTCGGCCACGGCGCGACTGTCAATCATAAATGACATGTCAAGTGTCATTCAAATTGGACAGTATGCCAACCCCGAGAGCCATCCCGAAAGCCGTCCCCGGGCGCACGGGCCGCCCGGTGCGGGCGGGGCTTCTG
>JBJTVI010000587.1:0-3184 GCA_046081145.1 Rubrivivax sp. | reverse complement strand
GCCTGGGCGGCCTGACCACCGTGCTGGACGTGAAGATCGCCACCTGGCCGACGCATGCGGCGAGCAAGCCGGCGGCGATGATCCCCAACTGCGCGGCCACGCGCCACGCGCACGTGGTGCTCGACGGCTCGGGCCCGGCCTTCATGGAGCCACCGAGCCTGGACCTCTGGCCCGCCGTGCACTGGGCGCCCGACTACGACAAGAGCACGCGCGTGAACCTCGACACCCTCACACCCGAGCAGGTGGCGGCGTGGAAGCCGGGGCAGACGCTTCTGCTGAGCGGCAAGATGCTCACGGGGCGCGACGCCGCCCACAAGCGCATCCAGGACATGCTCGCGCGCGGCGAGACGCTGCCGGTGGATTTCACCAACCGCGTCATCTACTACGTGGGCCCGGTGGACCCGGTGCGCGACGAGGTGGTGGGCCCCGCAGGCCCCACCACGGCCACGCGCATGGACAAGTTCACCGGGATGATGCTGGAGAAGACCGGGCTCATCGCCATGATCGGCAAGGCCGAGCGCGGGCCGGTGGCCATCGAGGCCATCCGCCAGCACCGCAGCGCCTACCTCATGGCCGTGGGCGGCGCCGCCTACCTGGTGGCTAATGCCATCAAGGGCGCCAAGGTGGTGGCCTTTGCCGACCTGGGCATGGAGGCCATCTACGAGTTCGAGGTGCGCGACATGCCGGTGACGGTGGCGGTGGACGCCACGGGCGCGAGCGTGCACCAGACCGGGCCCAAGGAGTGGCGCTCGCGCATCGGCAAGATCGCGGTGGCCGCGGCCTGAGACGGGCCTCTCACACCTGCCGCACCACCCGCTGCGGATACGGGATCTCCACACCTCGCGCGACGAGCGTTCGCAGGATCGCTCGGTTGACCTCGCTCCTGACGTTGCCCTGACCGTTTTCGGGGTCGGCGATCCAGAACGGGATCGCCAGCTCCAGGCCATCGGCGCCGAAGGACGCGAGTTGCACCGAGGGGCCGGGCTCGGGCACGACGCGGGGCACGGCCTGCACGGCCTGCACCAGTTCGGGCATCAGTGCCTCCAGGTCGGTGCCGTAGGCCACCGTCACGGTGGTCTGCAGCATCAGGCGCGGGTCGGCGAGGGAGGCGTTCTCCACGCGCTGGGCGATGAGCAGCTCGTTGGGCACGATCGACTCGCGCCCGTTGAGGGCACTGATCACGGTGTAGCGGGTGTGGATGTCGGTGATCCGCCCCTCGAAGTTCTCCACCTTGACGAGGTCTCCGATGCGCAGGCTCCTCTCGGCCAGGATGACGAAGCCGCTCACGTAGTTGGCCGCGAGCTTCTGCAGGCCAAAGCCGATGCCCACACCGATGGCACCGCCCAGCACCCCGAGCGCACCCAGCGGAATGCCGGCGGCCGAAAGCGCCAGCAGCACGCCCACGAAGAGCAGCAGCGCGCGCGTGGCGTTGGCGGCGATCTTGCGCAGCGACAGTGCCTCTCCGGAGGGCCCGACGCCGGCCAGGAGCCGCTCTTCGATCGCGGTGGAGACCCACAGCGCGATCACGAGCACGGTGGCGGCGCTGAAGGCCCCGCTGACGATGGCCAGTACCGATACTGGCGTACCGCCCAGCGTCCACGTGACCTGCTCGAGGGCGCTGGCCACCAGCGGCAACACGCCCGTGACCCACAGCACGAGCCCGAGCCACACCACCCACGAAAGCGTGCGCTCGGTGATCCGGACCGCGCGCGAGCCGGGCAGCGCCGCGCGCAGCACGCCCGCGCCGATGCGGATCACCAGCAGGCTCAGCAGCAGCGGCACGGCCAGCCGAAGCAGCCCCACCGGCATGAAGGCCGACACCGCCCAGCGCGCCACCAGCACCAGCAGCAGCAGCAGGGCCGGGAACAGCACGCCATCGACCACCGAACGGCCAAAGAGCAGGCCCGGGCGGGCCCCCTCGCCGCGCAGCCGGCGCAGCACGAGCCAGGCCACACCGGCGCAGGCCAGGATCACCCCGGCCTCCAGGAGCACGCCGGCAAGGCTGAGCGCCTGCGTGAGCTCGCTCAGCCGGGCACCGATCGCCTGCAGATCGAAGTCGCCGCGGGAGGCCATGGGGATCGGCCCGGGGCTCAGGGCGCCGCGCCCGTGAGCTCGCGCAGGTGCGCCCCCACGCTGCGCGCCAGCGCCCCGAGGTGGTAGCCGCCCTCCAGGCACGAGACGATGCGGCCCTGGGCGTGGCGCTCGGCCAGCTCCACGAGCCGGCGCGTGATCCAGGCGTAGTCGGCCTCCACCAGCCCCATCTGGCCGAGCTCGTCCTCGCGGTGGGCGTCGAAACCGGCCGAGACGAAGATCATCTGCGGCCGGTGCGCCTCCAGTGCCGGCATCCACTCCCGCTCGACGGCCTCGCGCACGGCCGCGCCGCGCGTGTAGGGCGCCAGCGGCACGTTGACCATGTTCGAGCCCAGGGGCTCGGTGCCGCTGTAGGGGTACAGCGGATGCTGGAAGAAGCTGCACATGAGGATGCGCGCGTCCCCGGCCACGATGTCCTCGGTGCCGTTGCCGTGGTGCACGTCGAAATCGATCACGGCCACGCGCTCCAGGCCGTGCACGTCCAGTGCATGGCGTGCCGCCACGGCGACGTTGTTGAAGAAACAAAAGCCCATCGCCGCCTCGCGCGTGGCGTGGTGGCCGGGCGGGCGCACGGCGCAAAAGGCATTGCGCACCTCGCCGGCGAGCACGGCGTCGGTGGCGGCCAAGGCGGCGCCGGCGGCGCGCAGCGCGGCCTCGCGCGTGCACGGGGAAACGGTGGTGTCGGGATCCACGGGCTCGGCGCGGCCGGCCTGGGCGCAGCGAGCCATCCGCGCCTCCATCTCGGCCACGTAGCGCGCACTGTGGGCGCGGGCCAGCTGCTCGGGCTGCGCCAGCGGCGATTCGCGGTGCACCAGCAGCGCATCGAGCCCCGTGGCGCGCAGGTGATCCAGGATGGTCTCGAGCCGCTCGGGACACTCGGGATGCCCACGCCCCATGTCGTGCAATCGGCAGGCTTGGGGGCTGTAGAAGGCGGTATTCATCGCAGGCGCACGGGACAATTCGGGCAAGATGCCGGCATGGACCCGACGGCCCCCCGCCAGCTCGCCACGCTGGTCGACCAGATCACCACCATTATCGTCGGCAAGCGTGCCCAGATCGAAGACGGGGTGGCTTGCCTGATGGCCGGCGGCCA
>JBJTVI010000586.1:0-12032 GCA_046081145.1 Rubrivivax sp. | reverse complement strand
ACTGCCGGCATCGCGACGCCACATCGAGCTCCGAGTGGTTCCGCGCCATTCTCGGGAGGAAGGCGGCACCATCGAGTTCAGCGTCACCGATGCGGGTCCGGGCATACCGGGGGAAGTGTTGTCGCGCCTGTACGAGGCTTTCTTTTCCACCAAGGCCGAGGGCCTGGGCATCGGCCTGTCGCTTTGCCGCTCGATCGTGGAGTCGCACAGAGGCCGGATGAAGGCCCAGAACCTCTACAATACCCGGGCGATTGTGGGTTGCAGGTTTGCGTTCTCGCTGCCCGTGGAACTCCCCGGCCGAACCGACTTGGCTCAGCCGCAGCCATCCGAGCCCGACACCTCCCTGGAAATGACCGCCCAGACCACGTCATGAGCCTGATCCCGAAGAAAGGAACCGTGTACGTCGTCGATGACGACGAGGCGGTGCGAGATTCCCTGCAGTGGCTGCTGGAAGGCAAGGACTACCGGGTGAAGTGCTTCGATTCCTCGGAATCCTTTCTTGCGCGTTTCGACCCCCGCGAGGTGGCCTGCCTGATCGCCGACATCCGCATGGACGGCATGAGCGGCCTGGAATTGCAGGACCGGCTGATCGAGCGACGCAGTCCGCTGCCCGTGGTGTTCATCACCGGTCACGGCGATGTGCCCATGGCGGTGACCACGATGAAGAAGGGTGCGATGGACTTCATCGAGAAGCCCTTCAAGGAAGAGGAACTGCTCTCGCTGGTCGAGCGCATGCTCGAGCAGGCCCGGCAGGCCTTCACCCAGCACCAGGAGGCGGCCACCCGTGACGCACTGCTCTCGCGCCTGACCACGCGCGAGGCACAGGTGCTCGAGCGCATCGTCGCCGGGCGCCTGAACAAGCAGATCGCCGATGACCTGGGCATCAGCATCAAGACGGTGGAAGCGCACCGCGCCAACATCATGGAAAAGCTCAACGCGAACACGGTGGCCGATCTGCTCAAGATCGCGCTGGGCGCCACCGCCAAGGCCTGAGAGCGGGCACCTCGCCCGCCGCATTGCCGCCGCCCCCGGGCACCGCCCTGTCGCCTGGCTTTCGGGGCAGCCTGGAGAGACGATCATGACCGCCCGGCTCATCGACGGAGCAGCCCTGTCGCGAGAGATTCGCGCCGGCCTCGTGCCGCGCACGGCCGCGCTCACGGCCGCCGGCACCCGCCCGGGCCTGGCCGTGATCCTCGTGGGGGACGACCCGGCCAGCGCCGTCTACGTGCGCAACAAGGTTCGGGCCTGCGAGGAGGTGGGCCTGTACTCGGTGCTCGAGCGCTACGAGGCGAGCCTCACGCGGGAGGCGCTGCTGGCGCGCATTGCCGCCCTCAACGCCGACCCGGCCATCCACGGGATCCTGGTGCAGATGCCCCTGCCGCCGCAACTCGACGCACAGCAGGTGATCGAAGCCATCGCCACCGAAAAGGACGTCGACGGCTTCTCGGTGCACTCCGCCGGTGCGCTGGCCACGGGCCTGCCAGGCCTGCGGCCCGCCACGCCCGCGGGTTGCATGCGGCTCATCGAGAGCACCGGCCAGCCCGTGGCGGGGCGGCACGCGGTGGTGATCGGCCGCAGCAACACGGTAGGCAAGCCCATGGCGCTGCTGTTGCTGCAGGCCGGGGCCACCGTCACCGTCTGCCACAGCCGCACACCCGATCTGGCCGCCCACACGCGCATGGCCGACATCGTCGTCGTGGCGGTGGGCCGACGCGACACCCTGCGCGCCGGCATGGTGCGCCCGGGAGCCATCGTCATCGATGTCGGCATCAACCGGCGCGAAGACGGCACGCTGTGCGGCGACGTCGACTTTGCCGGTGTGCGCGAGGTGGCTGGCTGGATCACGCCTGTGCCCGGTGGCGTCGGCCCCATGACCATCACGATGCTGCTCGTCAACACCCTGCAGGCGGCCGAGCGCGCACGTGAACGCGCCTGTGCGCTGCAGCCTGCCCAGCCCTGAACGCACCATGGACACGCACGCCTCCTCCCCTGCCGACAACCCGCTGCTGCGTGGCGACGCGCTGCCGGACTTTCCGAACATCCGCCCGGAGCATGTGCTGCCGGCCGTCCGCGCGCTCCTGGCGCAGGCCGATGCGGCACTCGAGCGCGCGGTGGGCCCGGAGGTGCCTGACGACTGGCTCGCGCTGTCGGCCGTTCTGGACGTGGCCACGGAGAAGCTGGCGGCCGCCTGGCACACCGCGCAGCACCTGAACTCGGTGGCCGACACCCCCGAGATGCGAAGCGCCTTCAACGCCGCGCTGGGCCCCGTCACGGAGTTCCACACCCGGCTGGGCGCAGACCGGCGGCTGTACGCCAAGTACCGCGCCATCGCTGCCGCCACCGATGACGCAGCCGCCGCGGCCATGCCGGCCCAGCGGCGCCGCGCCCTCGACATCGCGATACGCGACTTCGTCCTGTCCGGGGCGGCTCTGGAGGGCGCGGCGCGCGAGCGCTACGCCCGCATCCGCGAGCGCCAGGCCGAGATCGCACAGGGCTTCTCCGAGCACGTGCTTGATGCCACGGACCGCTTCGCGCTGGATGTCGAGCCCGCGCGGCTCGAAGGCCTGCCGCCGGATGCGCAGGCGGCCGCGCGCACGGCCGCCGAACGGGCTCGCGTGGACGGCGCGCGCTTGACCCTGCACGGGCCGAGCTACATACCGGCCATGCAGCACCTGCGCGACCGTGAGCTGCGCGAGCAGCTCTACCGCGCCTACGTCACCCGGGCCAGCGAGCTCGGCGATCCGGCCCTGGACAACACGCCGCTGATCGCCGAGTTGCTGGCCCTGCGCGAGGAGGAGGCGGCGCTGCTCGGGCACGCCAACTTTGCCGAGCTCTCGCTCGTGCCGAAGATGGCCCCCTCGTCGGCCGAGGTGCTCGGCTTCCTGCGCGACCTTGCCCGCCGCTCGCGGCCGCAGGCCCTGCGCGACATGGCCGAGCTCGAGGCCTTCGCGCGGGCCGAGCTCGGGCTGCCCCGCCTGGAGCCCTGGGATCTGCCCTTTGCCGCCGAGCGCCTGAAGGAGGCCCGCTACGCCTTCAGCGAGACCGAGCTCAAGGCCTACTTCACGCTGCCGCGCGTGCTGCACGGCCTGTTCCACATCTGCGAGACGCTCTTCGACATCGCCATCGAGCGCGACCAGGCGCCCACCTGGCACGAGTCGGTGCAGGTCTGGCGCATCGCCCCGCGCGGCGAGCCCTCGCGCACCCTGGCGCGCTTCTTCCTGGATCTGCACGCGCGCCCGGGTAAGCAGCCGGGTGCCTGGATGTCGCCCGCGCGCAGCCGCTGGGCCCGCCCGGACCGCGACGGCGAACTGCAGCTGCCGGTGGCCTACCTCGTGTGCAATTTCGCCTCCGCGCAAGCCGATCGCCCCGCGCTGCTGTCGCACCGCGACGTCATCACCCTTTTCCACGAGTTCGGGCACGGGCTGCACCACCTTCTCACGCAGGTGCAGGAGCTGGCCGTCTCGGGCGTGGGCGGGGTGGAGTGGGATGCGGTGGAGCTGCCCAGCCAGTTCATGGAGAACTTCGCCTGGGAGTGGGAGGTCCTGCGACGCATGACCGCCCACGTCGAGACGGGCGAGGCCCTGCCGCGCGCACTCTTCGACAGGATGGTGGCGGCGCGCAACTTCCACAGCGCGCTGGCGATGCTGCGCCAGATCGAGTTCGGCCTGTTCGACATGCGGCTGCACACCGAGAGCGGCAGCGCCCGACAGGTGCAGCGCATCCTCGAGGAAGTGCGCGCGGAGGTCTCGGTGGTGCCCGCCGCGGCTTGCGCCCGCGGCGCCCACTCCTTCTCGCACATCTTTGCCGGCGGCTATGCGGCGGGCTACTACAGCTACAAGTGGGCCGAGGTGCTGAGCGCGGATGCCTTCTCGGCCTTCGAAGAAGCCGGCGTGCTCGACGAGGCCACCGGGCTGCGCTACCGGCGCGAGATCCTGGAGGCCGGAGGCAGCCGACCGGCGATGCGCAGCTTCGAGGCCTTCCGGAGGCGCGCACCGACGCTGGACGCCCTGCTGCGCCACCAGGGGCTCGGCTGAAGGGCCGGGAGTCGGGGCCATGCAGGCGCGGCACCCGGTCTGGCCGAAGCTCGCGGGTGCGGTGCGCGCGGGGCGGGCTGCCTGGGCCGCGCTGGGCGCGGTGAGCCTGCTGCTGGCCACGGCGCCACAGGCCCAGACGCTCTACCGCATCGTCGAGCCCGACGGCCGCATCACCTACACCGATCGCCCCGCCCCGGGCGCCGTCGCCACACCCCTGGGTGCGGCATCCCCTGCGCGCCAGGGCGCCTCCGCGCCGGGCACGGGAGCCGCCTCCTCCGACATGACTAGCTGGCCCGCCCCGCTGCGCGAGGCCGCCCTGCGCTTTCCCGTCACGCTGTACGCCGCCGAAGGCTGCACGCCGTGCGACCAGGCGCGCCGCCTGCTCCAGCGCCGTGGCGTGCCCTACACGGAGAGGCGGGTGCACACCGAGGAGGATGCCCGGCGGCTCGAGCAGCTCACCGGGTGTCGGCTCGTGCCGGCTGCCACCGTCGGACGCCAGGTGCTCAGCGGCTTCCAGGAGCAGGAGTGGGGGGGCTGGCTCGACAGCGCCGCCTACCCGCGCACCCCCATGCTGCCCCCGGGCTGGCAGGCGGCCGGGGCGATTCCACTGGCCCCGCGCCCGCCCGCGGCGGCATCGGCCGCCGCCGCGCTGACCACCCCGTCGGCCGCCGAGCCGGCTGGGCGGGCACCGGCCCCGACGGCGCCGGTGCCTGGCCCCGGCACGGCGGGCATCCGCTTCTAGCGTGAGCCGGGCGGTTCGCCGGGCTTGCGCGGATCCTGCAGCCCTGCGGCTGTCCACGCCCCGGCACCGTTGGTGGCCCCGACGATCCAGAACAGCAGGGCAGGCCCCACCGCGGTTCCGGCCAACCCGAACACGAGCGGCATCGCGGTGCTCGAGAGGTTGATCGTCATGGAGCGAAAGGCCAGCGCCTCGCCGTGCCGATCCTCGGGTGTGAGGTGGTGCAGCGTGGAGAGCACCATCGGCTGGGAGGAGCCCAGCGTGAGCCCGAGCAGGGCCGAAAGCAGCCCCATCGCCCAGGCCGACTCGGCATAGGGATAGACGGCAAAGACCAGCCCGGTGCCCACCATCGAGGCACTCACCGCGGTGACCTCCCGCACGCGGTGCGCGATGGCGGGAATGGCCAGCCGCACGAGCGTCACGCTCAGCGTGAAGGCCCCCACGATGAGCCCGATGGTGGAGGCCGAGAGCCCCCTCTCATGCCCCAGCACGGGCACGGCAAAGGCGTGCACATCCCAGCCCATCGAGATCACCCAGCTCACCAGCAGCAGCCGCCGCACCCCCGGCACCCGCAGCAGCGTCCAGGGCGGCCGATGCGCCACCGATGCCACCGGCGCGCGCTCGGCCCGCTGCGGCACCTGGCGGGCGCACGCGAGCGTGAGCAAGGGCAGCGTGGCCAGCAGCGCGTAGGCGGCGGCAAATCCGCCCAGGTCGATCATGAAGCCCGCCGCGACCGGCCCGATCACGTTGGCAAACGAAGGGGCCACGCCCAGCCAGCTGAACACGCGCACGCGTTCGGTGCTGTCGCGCGCCTCGGCTCCTGCGGTGTGCTGGATGGCCAGCATGCCCATGTTGGCCCCCCCGCCCGCGAGCATCGCGCCCACGCACAGCAGCCCGAGGTGCGGCCATCCGTCCAGGAAGGTCGAGACCACGGCCAGCACCCCGGCCAGCGCCACCATCGCCACCGCCAGACGTACCGGACGGTGGTAGCCATGGCGGTCGGCAAGCCGCCCCGAGTGCAGCGCCAGCAGCACGGCTGCCGCGGCGAAGAGGGCCAGCAGCAGGCCCACCGTCCAGGGCCCGTGCCCCTCGCGCAGGGCCTGCAGCGAGGCGGCCATGCGCAGGCCGGCCATCGGTGCATGCACGCCCAGCTGCCCCACCACCAGGGCGCGAAGGACCGCGAAATCCAGCCGGCTGCCTCCTGCCGGCATGCCCGGGGCCGGCACCGGTTGCGCCTGCTCAGGCACCCGGCCCACGCTCCGGCGGCCCATCGGCCACCCCTTCGGCCGACCCTTCGACCTCGTGGGCCCCCTCGGGGCCTTCAGCCTCCTGCGCCGCCTGCGCCAGGCCCGGCAGCAGGGCCGCGGCCTGCGGTTCGGGCAGCGCCTCCACCGCACGCAGCTGGCGCGTCATGGCGCGCGTGCGCACCTCCGCGGCGTCGATGGTGCTGGCGGCCTCCGAGAGCTTCCTGCGCGTCTTGGACAGCACCTCGCCGAACTTGGCGAACTCGGTCTTCACCGCCCCCAGCACCTGCCACACCTCGGCGCTGCGCTTTTCGAGGGCCAGCGTGCGAAACCCCATCTGCAGGCTCGAGAGCGTGGCCAGCAACGTGGTCGGCCCGGTGAGCGCCACCCGGTGCTCGCGCTGCAGCGCCTCCATCAGCCCGGGTCGCCTCAGCACCTCGGCGTACAGGCTTTCGGTGGGCAGGAAGAGGATGGCGAAATCGGTGGTGTGCGGGGCTGCCAGGTACTTCTCGCGGATCGTGCGCGCCTCGGCCAGCAGGCGCACCTCCAGCGCGCGGGCAGCCGCCTCCACGGCGCCGGGATCGGCCCGCTCCTGCGCATCGAGCAGCCGCTCGTAGTCCTCACGCGGGAACTTGGCATCGATGGGCAGCCACACCGGCAGGCCACCATCGCCGCGTCCGGGGAGCCGCACCGCGAACTCCACGCGCGCGCCGCTGCCGGGCACGGTCTCGACGTTGATGTCGTACTGCTCGCGCGCCAGGACCTGCTCGAGCAGCGCGGCCAGCTGCACCTCGCCGAAGATGCCGCGCGTCTTGACATTGGTGAGCACGCGGTTGAGCGAGCCCACGTCGCGCGCCAGGCCCTGCATCTCGCCCAGCCCCTTGTGGACCTGTTCGAGCCGCTCGGCCACCTGGCGAAAGCTCTCGCCCAGGCGCTGCTCGAGCGTGGCGTGGAGCTTCTCGTCCACGGTGGCTCGCATCTGCTCGAGCTTGCGCTCGTTGCCCTCCTGAAGCGCCGCCAGGCGCGACTGCACGCCCTCGCGAACTTCGGCCAGCTGCTGGCGGTTGGCCTCGGCCAGGGCCTGCAGCCTGGTGGCCATGTCGGTGCCGAAGGCACGAAGTGCGGCGTCCTGCGCATCGCGCGCCGACTGCGTCTGCTGCGCCAGTGCCTGGCTGGCCTGGGCCAGCGACTGACCCACTCCAGCCTGGGTCACGGCCACCTGCGTGCGCAGCGTGTCGATCTGCTCGTTGTGCGTGCGCGTGGCCTCGCTCACCTGCGCCAGCAGCAGCTGCTGCAAGGTGGCGAGGTCGGCCCGTCTCGCCTGCGCCTGCCGGCCAAGTTCGTCGCGCAGCTCGCGCTCCAGGCGCTCGAGCGCTTCGCCCAGCTGGCCACCGGAGGCCTGGGCCGACAGCTCCCGGCGCAGCCGCCCCAGCAGCACGACGAGCAAGGCCGGCAGGCCGAGCCCCAGCAGGGCCAGGGCCCCGAACACGAGGAGCAGCGGCTCGGACATCGGCAGAGGGGCCGGCGCTCAGCGCAGCCGGCCGAGCACCTCGGGGTTGATCGGGGTGGGCGGCTGGCCGCCGGTGAGCGCGGCAACCAGGTTGTTGGCCGCCAGGTCGGCCATGGCGCGCCGCGTGGCCACGGTGGCGCTGGCGATGTGCGGCGTGAGCACGACGTTGGGCACCTCGAGCAGGCCGGGGTGCACAACAGGCTCGCCCTCGAAAACGTCGAGCGCGGCCGCGGCGATGCGTCGCTCGCGCAGAGCCTGCGCAAGGGCGGCGTCGTCGACGATGCCGCCTCGCGCCACGTTGGTCAGCGTCGCCGTGGGCTTCATCTGCGCGAGCTCGGCCGCGCCGATGGCGTGGTGGCTGCTGGCCGAGTAGGGCAGCACGAGCACCAGATGGTCCGCCTCGCGCAGCAGCGTGGCCTTGTCGGCGTACCGCGCCCCCAGAGCCGCCTCCAGCGCGGGGGCCAGCCGGCTGCGGTTGTGATAGATCAACCGCATGCCGAAGCCCAGCGCCGCACGGCGCGCGATGGCCTGACCGATGCGTCCCATGCCGAGGATGCCCAGCGTGGCGCCGTGCACATCGCTGCCCGTGTACATGTCGTAGGACCAGCGGCTCCACTGCCCGCGCCGCAGGAAGTGTTCGCTCTCGGTCAGGCGCCGGGCGGCGGCCATCATCAGGACAAAGCCGAAGTCGGCCGTGGTCTCGGTGAGCACGTCGGGCGTGTTGGTGGCCAGCACGCCGCGCGCCGTGCAGGCCGGGATGTCGAAGTTGTTGTAGCCCACCGCCATGTTGGCCACCACGCGCAGCTGCGGGTGGGCGTCGAGCACCTCGGCATCGATGCGCTCGCTGCCGGTGGTGAGCGCTCCGGCCTTGCCGCGAAGGCGCTCGCTCAGCTCGGCGCGCGTGTAGACGGTGTCGCCCGGGTTGTCCTCGACCTCGAAGCGCTCGCGCAGGCGCTGCACCACCTCGGGAAAGACGGCGCGGGCCACGAGCACCCGAGGGCGGGCGGCTGCACCCTGCCCCGGGCTGCCCGGGTTGCCGGGGTCCACGGCAGGCGTCTGCGGCTTGCTCATCGGCGTGCTCACTCCACGAAACGCGCGAACCCGGCAACCGGTGCGCGTTCGGTGACGAGGGTGTTCACCCTGGCCGATGTGTCGGCCCATCCCAGCGACATGCCGCACACCACCATGCGATCGGGGGGCAGCTGCAGGTGCTCGGCGATGAGGCGGTGGTACTGCGCGAAGGCCTGCTGCGGGCAGGTGTCGAGCCCGCGCGCGCGCGCAGCCACCATGACGTTCTGCAGGAACATGCCGTAGTCGAGCCAGCTGCCCTGCTGCAGGATGCGGTCGATCGTGAAGATCAGCCCCACGGGCGCGTCGAAGAAGGAGTAGTTGCGGCCGTGCTGCGCGTGCATGGCTGCCTTGTCGGCCTTGCCGATGCCCAGGAGCGCGTACAGATCCCAGCCCACCTTGCGCCGGCGGTCGATGTAGGGGCTGCGCCACTCCAGCGGGTAGTAGGCGTACTCGTCGGTGTGCGTGGCGCGCTCGGCGGGGTCGTCGTAGGCTGCCAGGATCCTGCGGCTCAGCACCGCCTTGGCCTCGCCCGTGAGCACCACCACCTGCCAGGGCTGGGTGTTGGTGCCCGAAGGGGCCCGGGAGGCCACCTCGAGGATGCGCTCGACCGTCTCGCGCGGCACCGGATCGGGGAGAAAGGCACGCACCGAACGGCGCGTGGTGATGGCCGCGTCCACGGAGGCGATGCTGTCGGCTGTGGGCTCGCTCATGGGCCCCATTGTGCCGCCGGCATCGCCCGGGCGGCCCATGCCTGCCAGGCCTGGCAGGCCAGCTCCAGCGTGCGCCGCTGGATCTCCACCGTCTGCGAAATCTCCCGCCCGTAGCCCCCTGCCATCGAGACCGCCACCGGCACGCCGCGCGCGCCCAGCCACGCGAGGACGCGTCGGTCCCGCTCCGCCAGCCCGGCGGCACTCAGTTTGAGCCGGCCCAGGCGGTCGTTCTCATGCGGATCGGCCCCGGCCAGGTAGAAGCCGAGCCCGGGCGGGCTGTCCCCGTGCCTGTCCCAGGCCCGTGCCAGCGCATCGTCGAGTGCGCGCAGGTAAGGCTCGTCGGTGCAGCCGTCGGGCAGTTCCACGTCCAGGTCGCCGGGCTCCTTGCGGAAGGGAAAGTTCTTCGCGCCGTGCAGCGAGAGCGTGAAGACGGTCGGGTCGTCCCGAAAGATCGAAGCCGTGCCATTGCCCTGGTGCACGTCCAGGTCGATCACCAGCACCCGCAGGCCCGGGCGGCCGAAGCGGTGCCGCCGGTGCCACTCGGCCTGCATGAGCCGGGCAGCCACGGCCACGTCGTTGAACACGCAGTAACCCGAGCCCTTGTGGGAGTAGGCGTGGTGCGTGCCCCCGGCCAGGTTGGCCGACACGCCTGCGCCGTCGAAGAGCGCATGGCGCGCGGCGGCAATCGTCGCCCCTACCGAGCGCCGCGAGCGCTCGACCATGCGGGGCGACCAGGGAAAGCCGATCTCGCGCTGCTGCCCGGCCGAGAGCGTGCCCTGCGCCACCCCCGTGATCCAGGCCGGTTCATGCGCCAGGGCGAGCTCGCCGTCGCTGGCCGCGGGCGCTTCGCACAGCTGAACCGCCGGCAGCGTGGCCGCCACCGCCTCGCGCAGCAGCGCGTACTTGGACATCGGAAAGGTGTGCCCGCTGGGCAGCGGCAGGACGAAGGCGTCGGCGTGAAAGGCCCGCATGGCCGCGATTCTAGGGAGCCCCCTCTAGATTGTTGCAATGCAGCAAAAATCTCTTGCAATCGCGCCGGGCGTCCCTATACTCCGAATTATTGTGCAGTGCAGCAAAGCTCTCTGAGACCCGCCGTACTGCCTGTCCCGGTTTCACGTTCCCGATCCCGTCCTTCAACATTCACCAGGAGTTCATCATGTCGATCCTCACCCCCGAGCAATTCGTGGCCGCCCAGAAGTCCAACGTCGAGACCCTCTTCGGCCTGACCCAGAAGACCTTCGAAGGCGTCGAGAAGCTCGTCGAGCTCAACCTCCAGGTGGCCCGCGCCGCGCTGGGCGACGTGGCCCAGTCGACGCACGCCGCGCTGTCCGTGAAGGACGCGCAGGAGCTGCTCGCGCTGCAGCAGTCGATGCTGCAGCCGGTGGCCGAGAAGAGCGCCGCCTACAGCCGCCACCTCTATGAGATCGCCGCCTCGACGCAAGCCGAAGTGACGAAGGTGGCCGAGGCCCAGTTCGTCGATGCGCAGAAGAAGATGATGGCCCTCGTGGACACCGCGATGAAGAACGCGCCGGCGGGCACCGAGAACGCCGCCACGCTCGTGAAGTCGGCGATGGCTGCGGCCAACAACGCCTTCGACACCGTGCAGAAGGCCGCGCGCCAGGCTGCCGAAGTGGCCGAGGCCAACATGCAGGCCATCACCAACACGGCGCTGAAGGCTGCTCAGCCGGCCCCGGCCGCGAAGGCCCGCCGCGCCTGACAGGCTGCGCAGGCCTCGCGCCTGCGTCGATGACAAGGGAACTTCGAGCCGCCCGAGCGGTCGAAGAGGGTGCCGCCGGGCTGAGGCCGGGCGGTTTCTCCCTCGGAAGGTTGTCTCCTCGGAACCTCTCGAAATCCCCTTTCGATGTTCCATTGGGGGCCCGGTGCAAGCCGGGCCCCCTTTTTTCTGCCTCGCGCGGGGCTCAGCGCACGCCTGCGGCCAGGCGCTCGCGCAAGGCCGGCAGCGCCGCGCGGGCTGCCTCACGGCCGGCCGCCAGCGCCCGGTTGCGCTCGGCAAAGGCGGCGCTGCCCACGCCGCGCAGGTCCGGGCGCACCACCACGTCGGCCTCGCGCAGCTCGAACCGGTTGATGCTCTTGCCCATTATCGAAAAGGTCTGCAGGAGCATCCGGAACACGTCGCTCGTCTGCGCGCCGTCCGGCGGCGTGGAGATGTCCACCGCGATCACGAGCTCGGCCCCCATTTGCCGCGCAAAGCGCACCGGCACGGGCGAGACGAGGCCGCCGTCGACGTATTCGCGGCTGCCTATGCGCACGGGCTGGAACACCGCCGGCACCGCGCTGGAGGCGCGCACCGCCAGGCCCGTGTCGCCACGCTGGAAGAGGATCGGCTCGCCGCTGTCCAGGTCGGTGGCCACGATGCCCAGCGGCAGCCGCATCTGCTCGATGGTGCGCCCGGCCGTGTGCTCCCGCACGAAGCGCGCCAGCGCATCGCCGCGGATCAGGCCCCGGCCGGGAAAGGACCAGTCGGTGATCGCGCCCTCGTCCATGGTCAACGCGAGCTGCGCGAGTTCAGCCGCGCCGCGACCGGCCGCATACAGCGCCGCCACCAGGCTGCCGGCCGAAGTGCCCACCACCAGGTCGGGGCGCACGCCGGCTTCCTCCAGCACCTGGATCACGCCGATGTGGGCGAAGCCGCGCGCGGCGCCGCCCCCCAGGGCCAGCCCGATGCGCGGCAGCCGGGGCGGTGCCGGGGGGTCGGCCGCAGGG
>JBJTVI010000585.1:0-5620 GCA_046081145.1 Rubrivivax sp. | reverse complement strand
GCAGCGCGGGGCAGGCGGCGGGCGCGGCAGGCGCGGCGGCCGCAGCCGATCCGACCGCAGACGCGGGCCCGGCAGCCTGCGCCGCGATCGAAGCCAGCACGCAGGCCGCAGCCGCCAGCAAGCGGGAAAGGGGAAGAAGTCGGGCGATCATGGTCGGGCGTAGGCGTCGGGTAGAACAATCAGCAGAGAAAGGGCTGCCGCGAAGATTTGCACAGCTTGCCAGACTCACGCGAACCTTGCTCAACCCGTGTTACGCAGCCCGGTAGCCAACCCGTTGATCGACAAGTGGATGCCCGTGCGCACCCGCCCCACCTCGGGGTCATCGGCGCGGCGCGCGCGGTAGCGGCGCAGCAGCTCCACCTGCAGGTGGTTCAGCGGGTCCAGGTAGGGAAAGCGGCTCTCGATCGAGCGCGCGAGCGCGGGGTTGGCCTGCAGCCTGGCGGCCTGCCCGGTGATGAGGGCCAGCGCCTCTTCGGTGCGCCGCCACTCGGCCTCGAGCAAGGCAAAGATCCGCGCCGCCGCACGCCTGTCGGGCACGAGTGCGGCGTAGCGCCGCGCGATGGCCAGATCGCACTTGGCCAGCACCATGTCCAGGTTGGCCAGCAGCGTGCGAAAGAAGGGCCACTGCCGGTGCATGCGCTGCAGCAGCGCCAGGCGCTGTGCCCGGCCCGGGCCTTCGCCCAGCCACGCCTGCACGCCCGAGCCGAAGCCGCACCAGCCCGGCAGCCCCAGGCGACACTGCCCCCACGAGAAGCCCCAGGGGATGGCGCGCAGGTCCTCGATCGCGCGCGTGGCCTTGCGCGAGGCCGGGCGCGAGCCGATGTTGAGTTCGGCGATCTCGCGCAGCGGCGTGCTCTCGAAGAAGTAGTCGGTGAAGCCCGGTGTGCCGTAGACGAGCGCCCGATAGGCCTCGAAGCTCGCCTGGCTCAAGGCAGCCGCCGCCTCCAGGAAGGCCGCGGGCGCTGGCCGTGCAGGGTGCAGCAGCGTGGCCTCCAGCGTGGCCGCCACCAGCGTCTCGAGGTTGCGCCGCCCGATCTCGGGGTTGGCGTACTTCGAGCCGATCACCTCGCCCTGCTCGGTCAGGCGGATCTGCCCGCGCACGGTGCCCGGGGGCTGGGCCAGGATGGCGTCGTAGCTCGGGCCACCGCCGCGCCCCACCGTGCCGCCGCGGCCGTGGAAGAGGCGCAGCGTGATGCCGTGCGCGGCGCCGAGTTCATCGAAGAAGACGGCCAGCGCCACCTCGGCGCGGTAGAGCTCCCAGTTGCTGGTGAAGAAGCCTCCGTCCTTGTTGCTGTCGCTGTAGCCGAGCATCACGTCCTGCTCGGCCCCGCTGGCCTTGACCAGCGCCGTGATGTCCGGCAGCGCGTAGAAGGCGCGCATGATCGGCTCGGCCCGGCGCAGGTCGCCGATGGTCTCGAAGAGCGGCACCACGATCAGCTCGGCCCGCGCGTCTTCGCCCAGCGTGCCCTGCAGCAGCCCCGCCTCCTTCTGCAGCACCAGCACCTCGAGCAGGTCGCTCACCTCCTCGGTGTGGGAGATGATGCAGTGGCGCAGCGCCTCACGGCCATACAGCCGGCGCAGCTCGCGCGCCGTCTCGAAGATCTCGAGCTCGCCCGCGGCCAGCGCGCTGTAGGCCACGCCAGGCACCGTGAGCGGCCGCACGTCGGCCAGCACCCGCAGCAGCAGCGCCTGCCGCTCAGGCTCGCCCAACGCCCGGTAGTCGGCCTCCACGCGCGCCGTGCGCAGCAACTCGGCCACCACCGCCTCGTGCTGGTCGGAGTTCTGGCGGATGTCCAGCGTAGCCAGATGAAAGCCGAAGACCTCCACCGCCCGGATCAGCGGGCCCAGCCGCGGCGCGATCAGCGCCTCGGCATCGTGCATGCGCAGGCTCTGCGCAATCGTCTGCAGATCGGCCTCGAGGGCGGCCGCCGAGGGATACGGGTCGCCCGGCGGCACGGCGTGGCGCAGCGCCTCGGTGCCCGTGAGCGCCTGCAAAGCCGCGGCCAGCCGCGCGTACATCCCGATCAGCGCGCGCCGGTACGGTTCGTCGGCACGGTGCGGGTTGTGGTCGCTCGAGCGTGCGGCCAGCGCCGCCATCTCCGGGGTCACCTTCGCGAGCTGCTCGGACATCGAAAGCTCCGCGCCCAGCGCGTGCACCTCGCGCAGGTAGAAGCGCAGCGCCACCTCGGCCTGGCGCGCCAGGGCGTGGCGCATGGTGGAGGCCGTCACGTTGGGGTTGCCGTCGCGGTCGCCGCCGATCCAGTGGCCCATGCGCAGGAAGGGCGCCACGCGGCGTCCGGCCAGGCGCTCCTCCAGCTCCGCATACAGGCGCGGGATCTCGCGCAGGAAGGTGGCTTCGTAGAAGCCCAGCGCGTTGTCGATCTCGTCGGCCACCGTGAGCTTCTCGGTGCGAAGCATGCGCGTTTGCCACAGCTGCGTCACGCGCGCGCGGATCAGCGCCTCGTTGGCGGCGCGCGCGCGATCGGTGGCCAGCGCATCGCGCTCGGCCAGGAGCCCCGCGATCGCCCGCTCGGCATCCTGGATGCTGCGCCGCTGCACCTCGGTGGGGTGGGCCGTGAGCACCGGCGAGAGCCAGGCCTGCTCGAGGGCGCGCGCGATGTCGCCGGCACGCAGCTCGGCCGCCTCGAGCCGCTCGAAGCTGCGCGCGAGCGACCCCGGCAGCTTGCGCGCCAGCCGCTCGTCGGCCAGCCGCTCGCGGATCTGCTGGCGGTCTTCGGCCAGGTTGGCCAGGTGCGAGAAGTAGCTGAAGGCGCGGATCACCGACACCGTCTGGTCGCCCGTGAGGTTCTTCAGCAGGCGGTCGAGCGTGCGGCCGGCCGTCTCGTCGCGCTTGTGCCGAAAGGCCACCGAGAGCTGGCGTACCCGCTCCACGAGTTCATAGGCCTCGCGCCCCTCGTGCTGGCGGATGGTGTCGCCCAGGATGCGGCCGAGCAGGCGGATGTCCTCGCGCAGGGCGGTGTGCGATGGGGCCAGGGCGGAGCGGGGGGTGGGGGGCTTTGGCATGTCGGCTCGACAAATCGGGGACGGAGGACCGTACGGATGCTTCCGGGCGCTTCGCTGCGTGAAAACCATCTTGAGCAAGACACGTGCCTGTCCTGTGCAGACCTGGTGCGCCGGGTACTGGCCAGTTCCTGCCGTTCGCAAGTGAAGGCAGACCGGCGATCCGCCCGTTTTGCCTTCATCGGAGTCGGAACGGACAGCCGAAGGGGCTTGAACTTGTGCGTGCATCACATATGCGTTACATTGCTCCGATGAAGACCTCCACCCTTCCCCCCGTGCGTGTCGAACCCGCACTCCGAAGCGATGCCGAGGCCGTCCTCGATGAAGGCGAATCGCTCTCCGATTTCGTCGCCACGTGTGTTCGCGACGGCGTCACATGGAGGCGAACCCAAGATGCCTTCCTCGCGCGCGCCAGAGACGCCGTCGAGCGATCCGAGCGTGAAAACAACGGGATCACACCGCAGGAGGTGCTGCGTCGGATGGACGACCGGCTGGAAGCGGCTCACAAGCGCCTGGCGGCAGGCAAGCCGCGCGCTGGACGGTGACCCGCTACCGCGTCCTCCTGGCTGAGGAGGCCGCCGAGGACCTGCTGCGGATCGAGGATTTCACCATCGAGCGCGAACTCGCCAGCGCGACACCTGACCTGGATGTGGTGAGGCGCCTCAGAGACGCCGTTGACCGCGCGCTTCAACTCCTCGAGTTCTCACCGTACTCCTGCCGCAAGGCCGCTCGTGCGCTGAACGACAAGCAGCGCGAACTCATCGTTCCCTTTGGACATGCCGGGCTGGTTGCGGCATTTGAAGTGCGAGGCGATGTTGTCCGCATCGGCGCCATTCGCCATCGGCTCGAGCAAGATTTCCACTGAGACCGATCGGCTGCACCCTTGCGCTGTCTCATGAACCGTTGCCCGCCTCCGAGGCAAATCGGGGCGAACCACAGCTTCCTGGCGCGAGTCGCCTTCACGCTGGCGCCCTGCGGCGGCGCAGCCGAGGCTCAACGGACCAGGATCGCCCGAAAATCGTTCACGTTCGTATACGTCGGCCCCGGCACCACCAGGTCCCCCAGCTGCTCGAAGAAGCTGAAGCAGTCGTGCCGGTCCAGGTGTTCGGCCGCCTTCAGGCCCCGGGCCGCCGCGCGCGCGAGGGTGTCGGGCGTGACGATGGCACCGGCGTTGTGCTCGATGCCGTCGATGCCATCGGTGTCGGCGGCCAGCACGTGCACGCCGGGCTCGCCTTGGAGCGCCAGCGCGCAGCCGAGCAGGAACTCGCTGGCACGCCCGCCGCGGCCGCCGGGGCCGCGCACCGTCACGGTCGTCTCGCCGCCTGAGAGGATCACACAGGGCCGCGCAAAGGGCTCGCCGCGGCGCGCCACGGCACGCGCCAGCGCAGCGTGCACGCGGCCCACGTCCCGGCTCTCGCCTTCGATCTCATCGGACAGGATGTGGGCTTGCACACCCGCCTCGCGCGCGCGCGCCGCGGCTGCCTCCAGGCTGGCCTGAGGCGTGGCGATCAGGTGCACGGCGTGGCCCGCGAACCGCGGGTCTCCAGGCTTGGGCGTCTCGAAGGCGCCGCTTTCCAGCCCGGCCCGCGCCGCGCTCGGAAGCTCGATGCCGTAACGCTGGCAGATGGCCAGCGCATCGGCGCAGGTGCTCGGGTCGGGCACCGTGGGGCCGCTGCCGATCACTTCGGGGGCGTCGCCCGGCACGTCGGAAATCAGCAGCGTCACCACGCGCGCGGGCCAGCAGGCCGCGGCGAGCCGCCCGCCCTTGATGGCCGAGAGGTGCTTGCGCACGCGGTTCATCTCGTCGATGGCCGCACCGCTGTGCAGCAGCGCCTGGTTGATGGCCTGCTTGTCGGCCAGGCTCAGGCCCTCGGCAGGCAGCGCAAGCAGCGCCGAGGCCCCGCCCGAGACAAGGCACAGCACCAGATCGTGTTCCGTCAGGCCCTGAGCCAGCGCGGCGATGCGCCTTGCCGCCTCGCGCCCCGCCTCGTCGGGCACCGGGTGGCGCGCCTGCACCACCTCGATGCGACCGGGTCGGGCGAGATAGGCCGGTGGCACGTGGTCGTAGCGCGTGACCACCAGGCCCGACAGCGGCGCATCGGCCGGCCAGAGCGCATCCACCGCTGCGGCCATCGAACCGCCGGCCTTGCCGGCGCCCAGCACCAGGGTGCGGCCGCGGGCGGGGTCGGGTGGGGGTGGCAGGTAGCGGCCGATCACCTCGCCGGGCAGCGCGCGGGCCACGGCGGTGTCATAGAGGGCGCGCAGGAAGGCGCGCGGATCGTCAGCGGGCACCACCTCAACCCTGGCGCATTGCCCCCAGCAACTGCTGCGAGCCCGCGGCCAGGATGCGCATGTCCGAGCCCAGCGTCACGAACCGGAAGCCCTTGGCGATGCGCGCCTGGGCCACATCGGGCCGCCCGTTGTGGATGCCCGCCACCACGCCGTGCGCCTGGGCGCGGGCGATGATGTGGTCGATGGCCTGTGCGGCCTTGGGCTCCACATCGTCGAAGATCGGCTTGCAGCCCAGCGACAGCGAGAGGTCGGATGGCCCGATGTAGATGGCATCCAGCCCCTCCACCGAGAGAATGGCGTCCAGGTT
>JBJTVI010000584.1:0-4501 GCA_046081145.1 Rubrivivax sp. | reverse complement strand
CCTCCAGCACCAGTTCGTCGCTCGGGTCCCGCAACAGAGGGCGCCACAGGAAGTGTGTCTCCACAGGCTCGGCCATGGCAATGACGGCATCCAGGAAGATGCGCACCTCCGCCTGAGTCAGGCCAGCAGCCAGCTGATGCTCCGCTCGGCTGCAGGTGGCCTCGTACTCCAGCGCCAACGCGAAATTGGCCAGCAACGCGAGATCACCCCGACGAGCCGCGCGAAGCAAAGCTGCCGAGGCCCCGGCTGGGCTGCGTAAGGCAGCCACGATGACATTCGTATCCACGATACATCTCACATTGCCCATCATGTCACATTGCCGGCAATGTGTCGATACGCGGACAGGTGATGCCAACAAGGTCGCCGACAATCCCCCCGCGCATGAACCCCGGCCTCCTGTACTGCACCCTCGCCTTCGCGATGTGGGGCACCTTCCCGCTGTACTTCCGGGCCCTGGGTGCGGTGCCGGCCTCGGAGATGGTGCTGCACCGCTGCGTGTGGTCGGCGGTGTTCCTGCTGGGCATCCTCGCGCTGCGGCGGCACTGGGCCTGGCTGGGTGAAGTGGCGCGCGAGCCGCGCCGCGTGCTCATCTTTGCCGGCAGCGCCGCCCTGCTCCTGGGCAACTGGTTCGTCTACGTCTACGCGGTGCAGAACGGCCACGTGGTGGAAGCGAGCCTGGGCTACTTCATCAACCCGCTGCTCAACGTGATGCTGGGCGTGCTGGTGCTGCACGAGCGGCTGCGCCGGCCGCAGTGGGCGGCGGTGGCGCTGGCCGGGGCAGGCGTGCTGTGGCTCACCTGGCAGACCGGGCGGCTGCCGTGGATCGCGCTGCTGCTGGCAGGCAGCTTCGCGCTCTACGGGCTCATCCGCAAGACGGCCACGCTGGGCGCGCTGGAGGGGCTGACGCTGGAGAACCTCATCGTTGCGCCGATCGTCGTGCCGGCCCTGATCATGTGGACCGCTTCGGGCCACGGCGCGCTGGCCGGCCAGGACATGGGCCAGGTGGGCCTGCTGCTGCTCGCCGGCCCGCTCACCGCGCTTCCGCTGCTGCTCTTTGCAGCGGGCGCGCGGCGTCTGCCTCTGGCCACCGTCGGGCTGCTGCAGTACATCTCCCCCTCCTTGCAACTGCTGCTGGGCATCTGGGTGTTCCATGAGCCCTTCGATACCGCCCGGCTCGTGGGCTTTGCCTGCATCTGGGCCGGGCTGGTGGTCTACAGCGCCGATGCGCTGCTGCGCAGCCGCGCCTTGGCTGCCGGGGCCGCACCGGCCCCTCCCACACCGGGCTGACCACAGCGCGGCGCAGCCCGCGGATTGCGCCGATACTGCGCGGCTGTTGCCAGCCACCCGGACGCACACCATGGCCCTCTTCCCCCAGGACGCCCTCAACCCCGGCGTGCGCAAGCGCGAGGTCTTCGGCTGGGCGATGTACGACTTCGCCAACTCCGGCTACACGACGGTGGTGCTCACGGCCGTGTTCAGCGCCTACTTCGTCGGCGGGGTGGCGCAGGGTGCGAGCTGGGCCACTTTCGCATGGACGCTGACGGTCGCGGCCTCGAGCCTCGTGGTGATGCTCACCATGCCGGCCCTGGGCGCCTACGCCGACCTGCGAGCGGCCAAGAAGCGGCTGCTCGTGCTCTCCACGCTCGGCTGCGTGATCGCCACCGCGGCGCTGGCCGGTGCCGGGCCGGGGGACATCGCGTGGGCGGTGCTCTTCGTGATCGTGTCCAACGTCTGCTTCAGCTATGGCGAATCGCTCATCGCCGCGTTCCTGCCCGAGCTCGCCCGGCCCGAAAGCCTGGGCCGCGTCTCGGGCTGGGGCTGGAGCTTCGGCTACTTCGGCGGCATGCTGGCCCTGGGCCTGAGCCTGGGCTACGTGCTGTGGGCGCAGGGGCAGGGCAAGCCCGCCTCGCACTTCGTGCCGGTGACGATGGTGCTGACGGCCGTGATCTACGCGGCGGCCTCGCTGGCCACCTTCTCGCTGCTGCGCGAGCGCGCGCAGCCGCAGGCCGGCGCCGCAACAGGCGGGGGGCTCTCGGCCTCGCTGGCACAGCTGGCGCACACCTGGCGGGAGGCGCAGCGCTTCGGCGACTTTCGCGCCCTGCTGGCCTGCGCAGTGGCCTACCAGGCCGGCATCTCCGTGGTGGTGGCGCTGGCGGCCGTCTATGCCGAGCAGGCGCTGGGCTTCAAGCAGACCGACACGATGATCCTCATCTTCCTCGTGAACATCGCCGCCGCACTCGGCGCCTTCGCCTGGGGCTACGTGCAGGATCGCATCGGGCACCGACGCGCCATCGGGCTGACGCTCGTGGGCTGGATCGTGATGACGATGCTCGCGGGCATCGCCACCACCCCTGCCCTCTTCTGGGTGGCCGCCGTCATCGCCGGGCTGTGCATGGGCAGCAGCCAGTCGGCCGGCCGGGCGCTGGCCGGGGCGCTGGCCCCCGAGCGCCAGCGCGGCGAGTTCTTCGGCCTGTGGACCTTCGCGATCCGGCTGTCGGCCATCCTCGGCCCCATCACCTACGGCCTGATCACGCTGCTCACCGACGGCAACCACCGCCTGGCGATCTTCGGCACGGGCCTGTTCTTCGTGCTCGGGCTCGTGCTGCTGCGGGCCGTGGACGTGCAGCGCGGCATCGAGGCGGCGCAGGCAGCTGACGCGCAGGCTGGCCGGCAAGCCCTCGCTGAACCGCAAGCGCGCAGCTGAGACGCCGCGCCGCGCACCTGCGTACCGCTCACGCAATGACCGCCTCCCTCGACTCCCTTCCCCCCGAGGCGCCGGGCTGGCATCCCGGCCCGCCGGCCGAGATTCCGCCCCACCCCGTGCGACAGGCCCAGGCACATGGCGTGAACCCCGCGCCCGACTGGGCGCGCATCGCGCAGGAGCTCGAGGGCCTGCACCAGGTGAGCGCCGAGCGCCCGCGCCAGGTACTCTCGCGCGACTACTACTGGTACAGCCCGGCCTTGTCCGAGGCGCTCGACGGCTGCGTGGCCGACCTCGTCGTACGCCCCACGAGCGAGGAAGAGGTGCAACGCATCGCCGCTGTAGCCGCGCGCCACCGCGTGGCACTCACCGTGCGCGGCGGTGGCACCGGCAACTATGGCCAGTGCGTGCCGCTCGTGGGCGGCCTGGTGCTGGACGCCACGCGGCTGAACCGCGTGCTCGACATTGCCCCGGGCCGCGTGCGCGTGCAGGCCGGCGCGCGGCTGCATGACATCGAGCGCGCCGTACGCGCCACCGGGCAGGCGCTGCGCATCTGGCCCAGCACCTGGCGCGCCGCCACGCTGGGCGGCTTCATTGCCGGCGGCTTTGGGGGCGTGGGCTCCACCGCGCACGGTGTGCTGCGCGACCCCGGAAATCTGTTGCGCTGCAAAGTGGTGACGGTCGAGCCCGAGCCGCAGGTGCTGGTGCTCGAGGGCGACGACATCCAGCAGGTGCACCACGCCTACGGCACCAACGGCATCCTCACCGAGTTCGAGGTGGCGCTGAGCCCGGCAGTGGATTGGCTGCACGTGATTGCCCTCTTCCCGCAGTACCGGCAGGTGCTCGACCTGGGGCTGGCTGCCGGCGACGGCGCCGTGCACGCCTTCCTGCTCTCGGCCGTGGATGCGCGCTTTGCGCCCTACTACACGGCGCTGGGCGATCGGTTTCCGGCCGACCGGCACGCGATGTTCGCCATGATCGACCCGCGCTCGATGGACGAGTTCCGCCAGCTCGTGCAGCAGCTCGGCGGCACCGTCTCGATGGCCATGACCGAGCACGAGGTCGAGGCGCAGGGACTGCTGCCCGCCTACGAGTGCGCCTACAACCACACGACGCTGCGGGTGCTCAAGGTCGACCGCAGCTTCAGCTACCTGCAGGTGGCCTACCCGCAGCCCTTCGACCCCGCGGTGGTGGAGCGCCAGATGGCGCGCTTTGGCGACGAGGTGTGGCAGCACCAGGAGTTCGCGCGCATGCACGGCCAGCCCGCCACCTTCGGCCTGGTGCTCACTCGCTGGCGGGGGGTGGAACACCAGTACGCGATCATCCGCAGCATCGAGGAAGACGGCTGCACGATCTTCAACCCGCACGTGATGACGATCGAGGACGGGGGCATGAAGACGATCGATACCGTACAGATCGACTTCAAGCGGCGGGCGGATCCGATGGGGTTGATGAATCCGGGGAAGACGCGGGGGTGGTCTGCGGGGATGGCTCGGGGTTCTTGAGCCTGTTGTTTCCTGCAGGGCTGCGCTTCGCGTGACGCACGGGGCGGCGACCCCCCTCCGCTCATGCCCGCAGCTCGCGCCGCGGGCGTTCGCCAGGCACGAACAGTCCACTGGACTGTTCGTGTCCGGGCTCACTTCCCCGGTCTGGGCTGCGCCCAGACCTCCCCCTTTACTTCGCTGCGGGGGGTAGCCGCCCCGCGCGTCCTGCCGAGGTGTAGGCACACCAACAGCGCGAGCGCCAGTCTCTCTCGGATCGGGTGGGTGGGGTACCCCCCGCAGCGAAGTAAAGGGGGAG
>JBJTVI010000583.1:0-8786 GCA_046081145.1 Rubrivivax sp. | reverse complement strand
CAAGACCGAGCAGCCCGACTGGGGGCACCGCATTTACACACTGGACCAGCCGATGCAGCCCGGGCAGCGGCTGGAGCTCGGTTTCACGAGCGTCTTGCACGAGCGTGGCTTCGTCAACGAGCGGCCGCTCACGCGCATCGTGGACAACGGCACCTTCCTCAACAACGGCGAGATCTCGCCGCTCATCGGGGTGACACGCGAGTTCTTCCTCGTCGACCGCGCCAAGCGCCGCAAGCACGGCCTGCCACCCGACCTGCGGCCGCCCGCGCTGGAAGACGAGGCCGGCCGTGCCCGGCAGGCCCTGCGCCACGACAGCGATTGGGTGACGGCCGACATCACCGTGACCACCGACGCCGACCAGACCCCGGTGGCCCCGGGCTACGTGGTGAGCGACACCACGCAGGGCGGGCGGCGCACCGTGCGCGCCAAGCCCGATGCCCCGCTGAACCACTTCTTCAGCATCCAGTCGGCGCGCTACGCCATCGCGCGTGACAAGGTCGGGCCGATCGAGCTCGCCGTCTATCATCACCCCGGCCACGAGACGAACGTGCCGCGCATGCTCGAAGCGATGAGGGTCTCGCTGCAGCTGTTCTCAGAGGCCTTCTCGCCCTACCAGTTTCGCCAGGCGCGCATCCTGGAGTTTCCGAGCTACGCCGACTTCGCGCAGAGCTTTGCCAACACCATTCCGTACAGCGAGAACATCGGGTTCCTCTCCAAGCTGGCCGACCCCGAGAAGATCGACGTCGTCACCTACGTGACGGCGCACGAGATCGCGCACCAGTGGTGGGGCCACCAGGTGGTGTCGAGCCAGCAGCAAGGCGGCACCTTCATCATCGAGAGCCTCTCGCAGTACGCGGCGCTGCTCGTGATGGAAAAGCTCTACGGCCCCGAGCACATGCGCCGGTTCCTGAAGTACGAGCTCGACCGCTACCTGCGCTCGCGCGGGGGCGAGGTGCTGGAGGAACTGCCGCTCTCAAGGGTGGAGAACCAGGCCTACATCCATTACCAGAAGGGGTCGCTGGCCCTGTGGTGGCTCAAGGAAGTGGTGGGGGCGCCGGCCGTGAACCGGGCGCTCGCGAGCTTCGTGCGCGAGTTCGCGTTCAAGCCTGCGCCCTACCCGAACAGCCTGGACCTGCTGCGCCACCTGCGGCGCGAGGCAGGGCCTGCACACGACGCGCTGATCACCGACCTCTTCGAGAAGATCACGGTGCTCGACGTGAAGGCCAGCGACCCCAAGGTCACGCAGCGCCCGGACGGCCGCTGGGACGTCAGCTTCACCGTCCAGGCCCGCAAGCTCTACGCCGACGGCAAGGGCGTGGAGAAGGAGGCGCCGCTGGACGAGGACTTCGATGTCGGCGTCTTCAGCGCCGAGCCCGGCAAGCGCGGCTACGCGGCCAGCGACGTGCTGCGCATGCAGCGCCAGCGCATCCGCAGTGGGTCGCAGGTGGTCACGCTCGTGGTGGACCGCAAGCCGGCCTTCGTGGGGGTGGACCCGTACAACAAGCGCATCGACCGGAACTCGGACGACAACCTGGCGGCGGTGGGGTCCTAGCGCGCGGCAGGCCTGTATCAACCCGGCGTGGCGACGACGAGCCGCAGGCCCACGTCCAGCGCGTCGAGGGTCCTCAGGTGCCCATGGCGCGCATCCCATCGGCCGCTCTTCAAGTCCCGCGACGCCTCGGCCACGACGCGGTGACGAGGATGGGTGACCGCTCACGGGCTCTCCACGGCCAGCGGCTTGACCATCTACATCTCTTTGTACACGAAGACAGCGTACACTGCGCTCGTGCTATTTGCGGGGTAAGCGATGAAAAACATCACCCTGAGCGCCGATGCTGCGCTGATCGAAGCTGCACGCGCCCGCGCGCGGGAGCAGCACAGCACGCTCAATGAGCAGTTCCGCTTGTGGCTCTCCGACTACGCACACCCGCAGGAGCGGTTGCAGCGCTACGACGCCGTGATGAAGCAACTGCGCGGCAAGCTTCAGGTGGGCCGCAAGCTCACGCGGGATGAGATGAATGCCCGCTGACGTCTTCATCGACTCCAACGTCTTCGTCTACCACCTGGACGCGACCGACCGCCGCAAGCACGCGCTGGCCGACAGGCTGATCCGCGAGGCCATGGCCTCCGGAAAAGCCTGCATCAGCTTCCAGGTGGTGCAGGAGTGCCTGAACACGGTGCTGCGTCACGCCAAGGTGGGTTTGAGCGCCGAGCAGGCGCGGCTCTACCTCGACACGGTGCTGCTGCCGCTGCTCCAGGGTGCGGCCAGCCCGGCCCTGTACCACCGTGCGCTCGACATCCAGTCGCGCTACCGCTTCAGCTTCTACGACTCGCTCATCGTTGCCGCCGCACTCACGGCAGGCTGCTCGAAGCTGCTGACCGAGGACCTCCAGCACGGACAGCGCATCGAGCACCTGGTGATCGAGGATCCCTTCAGGGTCTGAGAGCCTGCTCGGTCACGGCCTTCATCTGCCCAGCCGATGTCCTGGTGTCGCGCTAGGCCCTTGGTTCGCCCGAAAACTCTTCCCGCAAGCGCTCGATCTGATGCAGGCGCTCGTGAAGGATGGTCACGATGCCGATGCCGCCATTGGCCAGGCGCCGCCAGTACACGAAGTGCCGCTCGTAGCGGAAGTAGAACCCTTCGACCCCGAACGCAGCAGGTACCGGCCTGGACGCCACCCCATGCGCATCGATCCGTTCAAACGCTTCAAAGAGCCCGGTGATGTCGTCGTTGGCCTTTGCTTCCCCGCAGCGATCACGGGTGTAGCGGTAGATCTCGTCCAGACGCCATGAGGCCGACTCCTGAACCCGTACCGTGGGCATCGATCAGGCACCCGCGGCGTTGCGCGCAATCACATCCGCTGCTGTCAGTGGCGTGTAGGCAGACTCGGGGGCGGCAAACGCGTGAGCCAGTTCTGCCTTCAGGCGATCAAACGCCTGCTGGTCCCTGCGTTCCATGTCGCGCCGAATCAGATCGCGCACGTGCTCGCTGACGTTCTCGTGAGTGCCGCCTTGCTGTACGTTGGAGGCCACGAACTCGCGGAGCGCCGAGTTCAGGCGAACGGGCATGGTGGTGGTTTGTGACACAGCAGGCTCCCGGAGTGAATCGGTGTCTTCAATCAAATCAATATTGAATACAGACGCAAGCTCCTGATTGGATGCTCACCCCCACAGCACCCGCCCGATCAGCCGCCCCGGCAGCAAGGTGAAGAGCCCGGTGATGACGAGCGCGCCGATGTACAGGCCGATCATCTGCCCCCGGTGCGCCTTCACGCGGTGGGTGCGCGCGAACCACACGCCGAGGGCGAGCGCGAAGAGCGTGAAGACCGACAGCCCGTGGATCCAGGAGTAGCCCTTGGGGCCCTGGATGGCAAAGGAGATGCCGGCCACGCCGGCCATGCAGGCCACCCAGATCCAGCCGGCGACGCGGTGCGGCAGGTGGCCCTTGCGGCCGCGCAGCAGCGCCGCACCCAGCAGCACGGCCGTGGCGGCCAGCAGCGCGTGGGTGACGATGACGGGGGTCCAGGTGTAGGCGGGGGTGGTCATGGAGGTTGGGGGCGGCCAGATGGACCCGTGAAAGGTGGAGCACGCCAGGGGCGGCCACGTCCAGTGTGAGCCACCGGCGCGCGGTGTGCGCAACGACTTGAGGGTCAGCGGGCTGGCTTGCTGGCCCGACGCACTTCTTTACGGACCGGAAGCCTGCGCTTCATGGGTTCTCTCCACCCTGTGCACGATGGAGCGACCGCGGAGGAGACCGATGCAGTCAGACCCGTTCCCCTTCAAGCTGTCCCGGCTCCTCGGGCCCGCTGTCCTGTTGATGGCCCTCGCGGGTTGCGGGGGCGGAGGCGGCTCGAGCGCCGACGGCAGCGGTGGCGGGGCGGTGGTGACGCCGCCCGTGGTGGTGACGCCCCCGGCACCCGCTGCGCCCTACCCGACAGGACTGAGCAACGCCACCCTCGTGGTGGGCAGCCTCACACGCGAGTACAGGGTGCACGTGCCGACCTCCGTTTCCACGACCCCGAGCGCAGTCGTGCTGGTGCTGCACGGCGGGGGCGGTGCGGGCCTGGACGTGGCCAACCTCGGCACGCACCCGTTGTCGGCGTTTCGCACGGTGGCCGACCGCGAGGGCTTCGTCGTGGTCTACCCCGGCGGGATGCCCGCCCCCGACGGCAGCCCGGGCTGGAACGACTGCCGCAGCGACAACCTGGTGGGCAGCAGCGCCGATGACCTCGCCTTCCTCGATGCGCTGATCGACCGCCTGCGCAGCCAGTACGCGTTGCCGGCTTCGCGGGTCTTCATGGCAGGGGGTTCCAACGGAGCGCAGATGACGCTGGCCTACGCGGTCACGCGTGCGTCGCGGGTGGCGGCCGTGGCGAGCTCGGGCGGCAGCCTGCCGCTGAACCCCAAGGCGGGGGAGTGCAGTGCGTCCCCCTTCCGGGCCATGCCCATCCTCCTGGCCCACGGCAGCGCCGACACGCAGATGCCCTACGCAGGGGGCTGCGTGGCCAACCTGGGTGGAGGCTGCTCGCGGGGCAGGGTGGTGAGTGCCCTGGCCACGCGCGACCGGTGGCTCGCAGTCAACGGACTGGCGGCAGTCACGCCGGTGCAGACGGTCGTCGACCCCGACAAGGGTGACGCCGGACCCGCCAACCGCTTCCAGTATTCGGGTGCGGCCCCGCTGGAGTGGTGGCGCCTGGACGGCGCGGGACACACGGTGCCGAGCCGCACGGTGCTCATCGCCCCCAGCGACCTGACCGGGGTGCAGAGCCGTGACGTCGAGTTCGCGGAAATCGCCTGGGCCTTCTTCCGTGCGACCTTCGCCACTGCCTCGACCCCACCGGGCGCCCAGGCCGGCAGTCCGCGCGCGAGTACAACTTCGCCAGCGGCGGTCAGACGCACCTCGTGATGCACGAAGGGCAGGTGATGGACGAGGCCTACGCCAACGGCGGCGCGCCCGACCGCGTGCAGCTGCTGGCCAGCGCCACCAAGGGCTTCACCGGGATGGTCGGCGCAATCGCCGCCTCCGAGGGCCTGTTCGACCTGGACGAGCCGGTGGCGCAGCGCGCGCTCGTGGAGTGGCAGGGCGATGCCGCGAAGTCGAAGATCACCTACCGCCACCTGCTGACGATGAGCAGCGGGCTGCAGGAGCTCAACGACCTCTCGGGGTGGATCGACTACCTGCGCGCGCCCGTCCTGTACCCCGCAGGCAGCACCTTCATCTACAGCGGCGACCCCAACATCTTCGGCCTGGCGCTGGAGCGGCGCCTGGGTGGCGAGTCGGTGCAGGCCTACTTCGAGCGAAGGCTCTTCGCGCCGCTGGGAATGGCTTCGGTGCGCTGGGCCACCAACTTCGCCGACGGCCGGCCGCAGCTCTCGGGCGGCGCCTACGTGACGGCGCGGGACTGGGCGAAGTTCGGGGAGTTCGTGCGCCTCACGATGAGTGCCCGCTGGAGCGGGCAGGCACTGTTGTCGCGCACCCACTTCGACCAGGTGTTCGCCAGCTCGGCCGCGCACCCGGCCTATGGCTTCTACTGGTGGCTCAAGAAGCCCGTGCCAGCCGACCTGGCCCAGGTGATCGATGCCAACAACAAGAACCAGTACAGCCGCGAGATCAAGCCGCTCTTCGACGATCCCCGCATTCCGGCCGACACCGTGATGGCCGCAGGCGCTTACGACCAGCGGCTCTACGTCAATCCCTCGCGCGGGCTGACCGTGGTGAGGAACGGCCCGACGGGCAGCAATGCCTTCGAGGACGTGGCCTTCCTGGGGCGTCTGCTGGGTACCCCCTGAGCCCCGGAGGGCACGCGTCAGGTCTCCTTGGGGACCGCGTGCACCTGACCCGATCGTGGCCGCCTTGCGCTCTGACGGCGGCGCGGCGAGGGCGGTGTTGCGCAAGGCACCGCTCGGCAACTACCGTCCCCTGTTCGGTCATGCCTTGTGGCTGGAATACGAGGACCTGCTCGGGAGGGCGTATGTGTGGACCTCGGTCACCACCTGCGCCGAGAGAATGGATGTGCTGGCCGCCTTGGCAGCGCGCGGCAGGTGGGTGATGGTCCACTATGGTTGGAGTCCCCATCTCCCGGACGAGGCCGACAACCATCTCAGCGTGACGGCCGAGCCCGTTCAGGGCCGGACCGTCCGCTCGATGGACGCTCCGATTCCCGCGGGTGGGCGCGCCCGACGCGGGGCGGGCCACCCACTGTCAGCGCGCCTGCTCGAAGTGCCGGCGCGAGAGCAGCAGCGGGATGCCGAACATCAGCGCCGTGCCGGTGTTGAGCAGCACGTTGCCCCACACGCCGTGCGCGATCGAGAACGCGGTGTCCACGAGGAACCAGAAACCCAGAGGCCAGGCAATCGCGTTCCAGGCGTGGCGCTCCCCGGCCACGAACGGTCCGCGGGCGATCACGACGATGGCCACCATCCAGCCCGCCATCACCGCACCGATGATGCCGTGGGCGAAGTGCACGTAATCGCGGGTCGTCGGCGGCAGCGGCCCGGGGGGCGCGGGCTGCTGGTGGTAGACAAGGGAGAAGAAGGCTTCGCCGAGAGCGGGCGCAAGCATGAGCAGGGCGCTGAGCGCCAGCACCACGGCGGCGGCCGCCTGGATGAGGCGCGACCACAGCAGCAATTCGGGGCGGTTCACGTTCGGCATGGAGTCCTCCGGGGGCGATGACCGGCAATCGCGCCGATGCAGCGGCGCTCAGCGCCGCTCGAACACGAGCCCGCCGGGCCCCGGGCCGATCGTCAGCACCAGCCGCCCCATGCGAAAGCCGAAGCTGCTCACGGCCCCGAGCGCCGTGAGAAAGCGCGTCTCGGCCTGCATCACCTCGCCCTCGCAGGCCATGCGCGTGGAGCCCGGTTGGGACACGCGCACCGCGCCAGGCACGTCCCCCTCGGCCCCGAACGAGGCGAAGAAGCGGTTGCAGCCTGCGTTGCCGTTGATGCGGCCGCCTTCGAACTGCATCTCGATGGGGCGCGGCAGGCTGGCGGCCTCGCCGGGAGCCCACTGCACGAGCGCCCAGCGCGTGCCGTCCAGCACGGCGGGGCTCAGGCGACCGGCCGGCGCGGTGGAGGGGCTGGGCACGAGGCGGCGGCGCTGCACCGTCCAGGCCAGCGTGGCGAGTTCGCCCGGGCAGCAGGCGGCGTCGTTCGGGCCGGCGCGCACCGCCTCGAGCACGATCTCGCGGCCGCGCACGGCGAGGTGGCGCACCTGCACGCGGTCGCCCACAAGGCGTGAAGCCACCATCACGGGCCGGCCCTCGCGCCGCGTGACGACAGCCACGTGCAGGAAGCGACCGCTGCCGCCGGGGTCGTGCTCGAGCAATACCACGGCTTCGTCGGCACCGTCGCCGTCGAAGTCGCCATGGGCGATGAGTTCGGTGCGCAGCTCCGCGCGCGGGGCGGTGGCCGAGCCGGGTGCAGCGGGCGGGCCTTCCCAGCGACCGTTGCGCATGCGCAGGCGCTCGGTCTCGCCCTCGATGCGGTAGACGGTGCGGCCGAGTTCCTCGGGGGTGATCGGCGAGCTGGCGGTTGCAGGGGTGGAGGCGATCAACGCGACGAGCACGGTCGAAACGGTTGAGAGAGCCAGGCGCATGCGTATCTCCGGAAGGTGGCCTCAGTGGGTCTCGCCCGCGGGCTCGCCGAGGTTGTGCATCAGCCGATTGGCCCAGCCGAAAATGGCGCAGGCGTGCAGCAGGTCGATGAGGTCGGTGTCGCCCAGACCCTGGGCTTGCAGGTCGGCCAGGTCTTCGTGGTGCAGGCTTTGCGGGCGCAGCGTGAGGGCGCGTGCGAAGCGCGCCACGGCTTGTTCGCGCGGCGTGCTGCCGGCGCTTGAAGGATCGGTGAACACCTGCACGACGGTGTCGGTGCGCCGCGCGAGCTGCGCGTAGCGTTGCGCGTGCACCGAAGTGCAGTAGACGCAGCCGTTGGTGACCGAGACCACCATCGCCCCGAGCTCGCGCTCGGCGCGCGGCAGGCCGCCTGCGGCGTACATGATCGCGTTGTAGGCGGTGGAGCGGTGCTGCAGCATGCGGGGCTGGTGCACGAGGGTGAGGTAGTACTCGGAGCTGCGCCCCTGCGGGTGGCTCTCGTCGAGCACGGCCAGCTGCTCGGGCGTGGCCTGCGAGATTTCGAGCGGTTTCAGCCAGGCGTGCCAGGCCAGCGTCTCGTTGGTGAAGCCGTTGAGGCGGATGGTGCCGCCTGGGCCGCCAGGCCTACCCGGGCCACCTGGGGCATCTGGGCCACCCAGGCCGGGGGCGGCCGCACCTGCCGCGGGCGCGGCATCCGGGGTGGGGCCGACTTCACGCTCCGGCATCGCGGCCAGCACCCGCAGGCCCGCCACCACGCGCGTCTGGTAGCTCAGGAAGGCCACGAGCTGCGCCAGGGCGACGATGGCGGGGTCGGCCAGGCCGGCCTCGCGCAGGCGCTGCAGGGCCGCGCGGTCGCCGCGGCCGGGGTCCAAGGTGAGGAGGTGGGCCCATTCGAGGGCAGCGGCCAGGGGCGCACTCATGCCGGAGTGGCCGGCACCCGAGGCGGGGCTGCCTGCCTCACGCGCCAGCAGCCCGCGGTAATGGGCCTCGAGCGATGCCGCCCGGGACGCCTCACACACGGCGACCGCGACCCGCAGCCGGTCGGCGCTCGTGAGCCCCTCCACCGGGTCAAGGAGCAGCGCATCGTGGCTGGCCTGCGTATGCGAGATCGCGGTTTCGCGAAAGCGCCGTGCCGCGTGCACGCGCGTGCCGGGCTCGAGGCCTGCGGTGCGGTCGATGACGTCGGTGGCCAGGGCC
>JBJTVI010000582.1:0-13728 GCA_046081145.1 Rubrivivax sp. | reverse complement strand
GCCTGCGGCGACCGCCACCCCCGCCTGGCCGATGCTGCCGCCGCGGCCATCGAGCTGCTGCACTGCGCCTCACTCGTGCACGACGACCTCCCCTGCTTCGACGACGCCGCCACGCGCCGCGGCGTGCCCTCCGTGCACGCGGCCTATGGCGAGCGCCTGGCGGTGCTCGCCGGCGATGCCCTCATCGTGCTGTCCTTCCAGAGCCTGGCCATTGCCGCCACGGCCACGCCGCAGTTGCTCGTGCCGCTCCTGGTGGGCATCGGGCGGCGCGTGGGCATGCCGCTGGGCATCGTGGCCGGGCAGGGATGGGAGTGCGAACCGGCGGTCTCGCTGGCGGCCTACCAGCGCCTCAAGACGGGTTCGCTCTTTGCCGCCTGCACGGAGGCCGGCGCGCTGTCCGCGGGCGCCGATCCCGGCGTGTGGCGGGCCTTCGGGCTGTCCCTGGGCGAGGCCTACCAGGTGGCCGACGACATTCGCGATGTCGTCTCCACCGTCGAGACGATGGGCAAGGCCCCGGGCCGCGACCGGGCCCTGCACCGGCCGAGCTCGGCCGCCGAACTCGGCCTGACGGGTGCCATCGCGCACTTCGACCGCCTCATCGCCCGCGCCATGAACGACATCCCGCGCTGCGAGGGGGCCGATGCGCTGCGCATGCTGGTGCGTGCCGAGGCTGAGCGGCTGCTGCCCACCGATTCGGTGCGCAGCGTGGCGCAGGCCGTCGCCTGAGCGGGCGCACGCACGATGCTCGAGGCCCACCCCCGGCACGTCAACCCACCCGCACCGGCGGGCTGGCGCGAGCGCTGGCGCGAGCGCTGGCGCGCCTGGCGCGACCGCACCCTCACGAACCCCGCCTTCCAGCGCGAGGCGGTGCGCTGGCCCTTCACCCGGCTGGTGGCGCGCCGCCGCGCACGCGCGCTGTTCGACCTGGTGGGCGGCTTCGTCTACTCGCAGGTGCTGCTGGCCTGCGTGCGCGTGCGTGCCTTCGAGGCGCTGGCCGAGGGCACGCAGCCGCTGGAGGCGCTGGCCAGGCGCTTCGGCCTGCCCGCCAGCGCCGCCGAGCGGCTGCTCGATGCCGCCGTGGCGCTGGAGCTGGCCGAGCGGCGCGGCCCGGGGCTCTACGGGCTCGGGGCGCTGGGCGCACCGCTCGTGGGCAACGAGGCCCTCACGGCCATGATCGAGCACCACGCTGTCCTGTACGCCGATCTCACCGACCCCGTGGCCCTGCTGCGCGGCGATGGCCCGGCGCCCGCGCTGGCGCGCTACTGGGCCTACGCCACGGCCGAAGCCCCGGGGGCGCTGCCCACCGGGCAGGTCGCCGCCTACTCGGCACTGATGTCGGCCTCCCAGCCGCTGGTGGCCCAGGAGGTGCTCGACGCCTACGACGTCTCGCGCCACGGCTGCCTGCTCGATGTCGGCGGGGGCGAGGGCCGCTTCCTCCTGGCCGCCGCGCAGCGCGCGCCGGCCCTGCGCCTGAAGCTCTTCGACCTGCCCGCCGTGGTGCCCCCGGCACGCGAGGCTTTCGCGCGCGCGGGGCTGGCCGGCCGCGCCGAGGTGCACGGCGGCGACTTCACCCGCGACAGCCTGCCCCCGGGGGCCGACGTCGTCTCGCTCATCCGCGTCATGTACGACCATGGCGACACCCGCGCCCTGGCGATCCTGCGCGCGGCGCACGCCGCGCTGCCTCCCCGCGGCACCCTGCTCGTGGCCGAGCCGATGGCCGGCGCACCGGGCGCGCCGCGCATGGGCGACGCCTACTTCGGCTTCTACCTGCTGGCCATGGGCAGCGGGCGCAGCCGTACCGCGGCCGACCTGGCCGAACTCATCGAGGCCGCCGGCTTCGAGAGCATCCAGGAGCGTCCCACGGCCCTGCCGGTGCAGGTGGGCGTGCTCGTGGCCCGCCGCCGTGCAGAGTGACCCCCCGCCTCCGGGGCTTCGGGCCACGAAACTCGTAAACCTGACTTGACACTTCATAAAGTCAGTCTACGATGACAAGCCAGATCCGCCTCTGCCCTGACCGCGCCCACCCATGAAGACCACCGCCGTCGTCCTCGACCGACCGCAGCAGCTGGCCTTGCGCCCCCTGGAGCTCGAGGAGCCCGGCCCCGACGATCTGATCGTCGACATCGAATGGAGCGGCATCAGCACCGGCACCGAGAAGCTGCTGTGGACGGGCCGCATGCCGATGTTCCCCGGCATGGGCTACCCGCTGGTGCCCGGCTACGAGTCGGTTGGCCGCGTGCGCAGCGCAGGAGCCCAGGCCGGGGTGCTGCCGGGCCAGCGCGTCTTCGTCCCGGGTGCGCGCTGCTACGGCGAGGTGCGCGGCCTCTTCGGCGGGGCGTCCTCCCGGGTGATGGTGCCGGCCCAGCGCGTCTTCCCGCTCGACGAGGCCGTGGGCGAGGAGGCCGTGCTGCTGGCCCTGGCCGCCACCGCTTACCACGCGGTGGCGATGGGCGGCAAGCGCGAGCCGATCGTCCCGCCCGAGCTCATCATCGGCCACGGCGTGCTCGGGCGGCTGCTCGCGCGCATGACGGTGGCCGCCGGCTGCGAGCCCCCCACCGTCTGGGAGACCAACCCGGTGCGCCAGGCTGGCGCCCAGGGCTACCGCGTGCTCACCCCGGCCGATGACCCTCGGCGCGACTACCGCGCCATCTACGACGTCAGCGGCGACTGCTCCATCCTGGATACCGCGATTGCCCGGCTGCGCAAGGGCGGCGAGGTGGTGCTCGCGGGCTTCTACAGCGAGGCTCTGCACTTCCTCTTCGCGCCCGCCTTCATGCGCGAGGCCACCATCCGCACCGCTGCCGAGTGGGAGCGCGCCGACATGCTGGCCGTGAAGGAACTCACCGCCGCCGGCCGCTTCTCGCTCGCGGGCCTGATCACCCACGTGGATGACCCCACCCACGCGGCCGACGCCTACCGCACCGCGTTCGACGACGCGGGCTGCCTGAAGATGGTCCTCGACTGGAGACAGCTGCAATGAGCCCTTCCGCACCGGCCCCGCAAACGGCCACGGTCCAGTTCATGCAGCGCGAGCGCCTGCGTGCCGAAGCCGCCATCGAGCCCGACGCACCGGCCACCGGCCCTGTGACCAAGCAGACGCAGATCATCGCGATCTACGGAAAGGGCGGCATCGGCAAGAGCTTCACGCTGGCCAACCTGAGCTACATGATGGCGCAGCTGGGCAAGAAGGTGCTGCTCATCGGCTGCGACCCCAAGAGCGACACCACGAGCCTGCTCTTCGGCGGCAAGGCCTGCCCCACCATCATCGAGACGAGCTCGCGCAAGAAGCTCGCCGGCGAGGCGGTGGCCATCGGCGATGTGTGCTTCAAGCGCGACGGGGTCTACGCGATGGAGCTCGGTGGCCCCGAGGTGGGCCGCGGCTGCGGCGGGCGCGGGATCATCCACGGCTTCGAAACCCTCGAGAAGCTCGGCTTCCACGACTGGGGTTTCGACTACGTGCTCCTCGATTTCCTGGGCGACGTGGTCTGTGGCGGCTTCGGGCTGCCGATCGCGCGCGACATGTGCCAGAAGGTCATCGTCGTGGGCAGCAACGACCTGCAAAGCCTCTACGTGGCCAACAACGTCTGCTCCGCGGTCGAGTACTTCCGCAAGCTCGGCGGCAACGTCGGCGTGGCGGGCATGGTCGTCAACAAGGACGACGGCACCGGCGAGGCCCATGCCTTCGCCGCCAACGCCGGCATCCCGGTGCTCGCGGCCATCCCTGCCCACGAGGACATCCGCCGCAAGAGCGCCTCCTACGAGATCATCGGCAAGCCCGGCACCCCTTGGGCGGGCCTCTTCGAGCAGCTCGCCACCCAGGTGGCCGATGCCCCTCCCGTCCGGCCGCGTCCCCAGACGCAAGACCAGCTGCTCGGCCTTTTCTCATCGGACACCGTCGGTCGCAACGTGGTCCTGCAGCCGGCCACGCTGGCCGACATGATGGGCGCCGAGCAGGTGATCAAGCCCTCGCTCGAAGTCATCTACGACGCCGCCTGAGCGCCTGGCCTTCGACGATGACGTCCCCCGCCGACACCTCCCCCGCGGTCGCACAGCCCGCTGCGCTCACGGCCGACGGCTTGGGCTGCCACGCCGGGCGCGACCAGATGCGCGCGGCTGCGGAGGCAGCCGGCAAGACCGAAGTACTCGAGCGCTACCGCCGGGACTACCCCCTGCCCGAAGGCGCCGGCCCGCACGATCAACCGCAGAGCATGTGCCCGGCCTTCGGTTCGCTGCGCGTGGGGCTGCGCATGCGCCGCACGATGACGATCCTCTCGGGCAGCGCCTGCTGCGTCTACGGCCTGACCTTCACCTCGCACTTCTACGGCGCGCGCCGCAGCGTGGGCTACGTGCCCTTCAACAGCGAGACGCTCGTCACCGGCAAGCTCTTCGAAGACATCCGCGACGCCGTGCACGCCAGCGCCGACGCCTCGAAGTACGACGCCATCGTCGTCATCAACCTGTGCGTGCCCACCGCCAGCGGCGTGCCGCTGCAGCTGCTGCCGGCGCAGATCAACGGCGTGCGCATCGTGGGCATCGATGTGCCGGGATTTGGCGTGCCCACCCACGCCGAGGCCAAGGATGTGCTGGCAGGCGCGATGCTCAAGTTCGCCCGCGGCGAAGCGCAAGCCGGCCCCGTGGCCGCCCCGCGCGCCGGCGTGAGCGAGCGCCCCACCGTGACGCTGCTCGGCGAGATGTTCCCGGCCGACCCGGTGGGCATCGGCATGCTGCTCGAGCCGCTGGGCCTGGCCAGCGGACCGGTGGTGCCCACGCGCGAGTGGCGCGAGCTCTATGCGGCCCTGGCCTCTCCCGTGGTGGCGGCCATCCATCCCTTCTACACCGCCAGCGTGCGCGAGTTCGAGGCCGCCGGGCGCATCGTCGTGCCCTCTGCCCCCGTGGGCCACGATGGCACCGAGGCCTGGCTGCAGGCCGTGGGCAAGGCCGCAAGCGTCCCCCAGGCCATGATCGATGCGGCCAAGAACAAGTGGCTTCCCGCCATCCGCGGGGCCCTGGCGCGCACCCCCATCAAGGGCCGCGTGACCGTCAGCGGCTACGAGGGCAGCGAGCTGCTCGTGGCGCGGTTGCTCATCGAGTCCGGCGCCGAAGTGCCCTACGTGGGCACCGCCTGCCCCAAGACGCCCTGGAGCGCACCGGACCTCGCCTGGCTCCAAGCCCGCGGCGTGCAGGTGCAGTACCGCGCCAGCCTCGAGCAGGACATCGCCGCCGTGCGCGAGTTCCGCCCCGATCTGGCCATCGGCACTACGCCCGTGGTGCAGGCCGCCAAGGAGGCAGCGATCCCGGCGCTGTACTTCACCAACCTCATCTCCGCGCGCCCGCTGATGGGTGTGGCCGGTGCCGGCTCGCTCGCGCAGGTCATCAACGCCGCCATCGGCAACCGCGCGCGCTTTGACTCCATGCGCGAGTTCTTCGGCGAAGTCGGCCAGGGCGACCAGGCCGGCGTCTGGGAAGAGCAGCCCGTCATGCGGCCCGAGTTCCGGGCCGAGACGCGCCGGCAGGTGATCAAGGTGCTCAAGCGGCGCAAGGCAGAGGAGATGATCTGATGCTCGTCCTGGACCACGACCGCGCGGGCGGCTATTGGGGCGCCGTCTACGTCTTCACGGCCATCAAGGGCCTGCAGGTCGTCATCGACGGCCCCGTAGGCTGCGAGAACCTGCCCGTCACCAGCGTCCTGCACTACACCGACGCCCTGCCCCCGCACGAGCTGCCCATCGTCGTCACCGGCCTGGCCGAAGAGCAGCTCGGCCGCGAAGGCACCGAGGGCAACCTGCGCCGCGCCCACAAGGCGCTCGACCCCGATCTCCCGAGCGTGGTCGTCACCGGCTCCATCGCCGAGATGATCGGCGGCGGCGTCACGCCCGAGGGCACGACGATCCAGCGCTTCCTGCCGCGCACCATCGACGAAGACCAGTGGCAGGCGGCCGACCGCGCCATGCTCTGGCTGTGGCACGAGCATGGCTTGCGCCACGTGCCCAAGCGCCAGCCCTTCGAAGAGCGCGCCCCGGGCGAGAAGCCGCGCGTGAACATCCTCGGCCCGGCCTACGGCACCTTCAACATGCCGAGTGACCTGGCCGAGATCCGGCGCCTGATCGAGGGCATCGGCGCCGAGGTGAACATGGTGTTCCCCCTGGGCAGCCACCTGGCCGATGTGCAGAAGCTGGCGAATGCCGATGTGAACGTCGTGCTTTACCGCGAGTTCGGCCGTGCCCTGGCCGAAGCGCTGGAGCGCCCCTACCTGCAGGCCCCCATCGGACTGCACAGCACCACCGCCTTCCTGCGCGAGCTCGGCCGGCTGCTGCACCTCGACCCCGAGCCCTTCATCACGCGCGAGAAGCACACCACCATCAAGCCGGTGTGGGATCTGTGGCGCTCGGTCACGCAAGACTTCTTCGGCACCGCGAGCTTCGGCATCGTGGCCACCGAGACCTACGCCCGCGGCGTGCGCCACTTCCTCGAAGACGAGCTCGGCCTGCCCTGCCACTTTGCCGTGGCGCGTAAGCCCGGCGCCAAGACCGACAACGAGTCCGTGCGCGCCCAGGTGCACGCCAAGCCCCCGCTCGTGCTCTTTGGCAGCTACAACGAGCGCATGTACCTGGCCGAGCTCGGCGGCGGCGGGCATGGCCCGCGCCCGATGTTCGTGCCCGCGAGCTTTCCGGGCGCCATCATCCGCCGCGCCACGGGCACGCCCTTCATGGGCTACGCAGGGGCCACCTACCTGGTGCAGGAGTTCTGCAACGCGCTCTTCGATGCGCTCTTCCACATCCTGCCCCTGGGCCCCGACCTGGACCGTATCGAAGCCACCCCCGTGCGCGAGCAAGGCCGCCCGCTGCCCTGGGAAGACGAAGCGCAGGCGCTGCTGGCGCGCCTGGTGCAGGCCGAGCCCGTGCTGGTGCAGATCTCGGCGGCCAAGCGGCTGCGCGACCGCGCTGAACTCGAGGCGCGGCGCGCCGGCGACGCACGGGTCACGCCCACGCGGGTGGATGCGGCGCACGCCGCGCTGCGCGCGGGAGTCACGGCATGAGCAAGACCGCATGCGCACATGGGCAGCGCGGAATACGGGAGTGGCTTGCCGCCGCTCCCGCAAGGAACGTCGTGGCGCCCCGCCACGGCTGCCTCATTGCGCAGGCTTGGCGCAACCGTGGCCGAAAGGCCGATTCATCAAGGAGTGGTTCACATGGCTGACCGCAAGGGCTCGATATCGGGCCTGACTGACGACGAAGCCCAGGAGTTCCACCGGTACTGGGTACAGGGGTTCGTGGGGTTCACGGCTGTGGCCGTGGTCGCACACCTGCTGGTCTGGATCTGGCGACCCTGGTTCTGAGGCAGGCATACACAGGAGAAGGCTATGGCCAACAACGTGCAACGCGTGCCCGCGCGTGAATCGCAGGAAACGCACTCGGTGTCGTTTCTGACGCTGTTCACCGTGAGCTTCGTGGTCTTCGCGGCGATTGCCGTCGTCGGGCAGATGCTCGGTTGGCACTGGCGCTCGTGGCTGCCTGGCGCGGAAGGCGTGAAGTCGATGACGGGCGGGGTCAAAGCCGCTGTCTACACCTTCATGTCCCATCTTCATTAGGAGTATTGATATGTGGCGAATCTGGAAGCTCTACGACCCGCTGCGCGCGATGGTCGCACAGGGAATCTTCCTTTTCGGGCTGGCGGCGATGATTCATCTCATCCTGCTCAGCACCCCGACCTACAACTGGCTCGACGGCCCGAATGCGGCTGCCGTCAAGGCCACGAAGGCCGGCGAGAAGAAGTAAGGCTGACGCTCTCGAGCCAAGCCTGCTTGACGGGCGGGCGCAGGCGGATCACGGTCTGCCGACGTCCTGCCCAACCGGAACACATGCCCTCGCCGAGCCGGCGCGCAGACGCACCGGGGTGGCAAGGGGCGGAGGGGCCCTGACATGGCCATGCTGAGTTTCGAACGCAAGTACCGGGTGCGCGGCGGCACGCTGGTGGGCGGTGATCTGTTCGACTTCTGGGTCGGGCCGTTCTACGTCGGCTTCTTCGGCGTCACCACCATCTTCTTCAGCTTCCTCGGTACGGCGATGATCTTCTACGACGCGTCGCTGCAGGGTGTATTCAACCCCTGGCGCATCAACGTCGCCCCACCCGACCTGAAGTACGGCCTGGGCCTGGCGCCGCTGAAAGAAGGCGGCATCTGGCAGATCGTGACGGTGTGCGCCCTCGGCGCCTTCGGCAGCTGGGCGCTGCGCGAGGTCGAGATCTGTCGCAAGCTCGGCATGGGCTACCACGTGCCGGTGGCCTTCGGCGTGGCGATCTTCGCCTACGCCACCCTGGTCGTGATCCGTCCGGTGCTCATGGGTGCATGGGGGCACGGCTTCCCGTACGGCATCTGGAGCCACCTCGACTGGGTCAGCAACATCGGCTACCAGTACCTGCACTTCCACTACAACCCCGCACACATGATCGCCGTGAGCTTCTTCTTCGCGACGACCTTCGCGCTGGCCCTGCATGGCGGGCTCGTGCTATCGGCCACCAACCCGCCCGCAGGCGAGACGGTGAAGACGCCCGACCACGAGGACACCTTCTTCCGCGACCTCATCGGCTACTCGGTGGGCACGCTGGGCATCCACCGCCTGGGCCTGTTCCTGGCGCTGGCCGCGGGCTTCTTCAGCGCCCTGTGCATCGTGATCAGCGGCCCCTTCTGGACGCGCGGCTGGCCGGAGTGGTGGAACTGGTGGCTGCAGCTGCCGATCTGGAAGTGACGCCACGCGCGAGGAGCACCTGACCATGCAGTACCAGAACCTCTTCACCCGCGTGCAAGCGGTGGGCCCCACCCACCACGGCGTGGAACTCGGCCCGCAGAACAGCGCACGGGACATCGAACCCTTCCTGCTGCACCTGGCCGGGCGCCTGGGCAATGCGCAGATCGGCCCGCTCTACCTGGGAACCTTCGGCCTGATCTCGATCGTCTGCGGCACGATCTCGATCAACATCATGGGCTTCTACATGCTCGCCTCGGTGGGCTGGGATCCGATCGAGTTCATCCGCCAGCTGCCCTGGCTGGCGCTCGAGCCGCCTTCGCCCAAGTACGGGCTGCACTTCCCGCCCATGAACGAAGGCGGGTGGTGGATGATCGCCTCGGGGCTGCTGCTGGTGTCGGTACTCACCTGGTGGATGCGTACCTACCGGCGCGCCCGCGAGCTCGGCATGGGCACGCACATTGCCTGGGCCTTTGCCGCAGCCATCTGGCTCTTCCTGGTGCTGGGCCTCTTCCGCCCGATCCTCATGGGCAGCTGGAGCGAGGGTGTGCCTTACGGCATCTTCCCGCACCTCGATTGGACAGCCGCCTTCTCGCTGCGCTACGGCAACCTCTTCTACAACCCCTTCCACGCGCTGTCGATCGTCTTCCTGTACGGCTCCACCCTGCTGTTCGCGATGCACGGGGGCACCATCCTGGCCGTCACGCGCTACGGCGGCGACCGCGAGATCGACCAGATCATCGACCGCGGCACCGCCAGCGAACGCGCTGCGCTCTTCTGGCGCTGGACGATGGGCTGGAACGCCACGATGGAGTCGATCCACCGCTGGGCCTGGTGGTTTGCGGTGCTGTGCCCGCTGGCCGGGGGCATCGGCATCCTGCTCACCGGCACGGTCGTGGACAACTGGTACCTGTGGGCTGTCAAGCACGGCACAGCACCTTCCTACCCGGCGGTGCTGGGCATCGCCGTCGACCCCGCCACCTTGCAGGGAGTCAAGCCATGAGCCGTCCCCTCTCGTTGCGCGCGCTGCTTGCGCTGGGCGCAGCGGCCACGCTGCTGCTGGCGGGTTGCGAGCGCCCGCCTGTGACCACCACCCAGCAGGGCTACCGCGGCACAGCCATGCAGAACACGGTCAACCCGCGCATCGCGGCGGCGCAGCAGGCCGCCCGGCCCGAGGTGCCGATGGACCTCCCCGCACCGCCGGAGGCACCGGGCCCGCGTGCCAAGGACGTCTACCAGAACGTCAAGGTGCTGGGGGATCTGCCGGTGGCGGAATTCGTGCGCCACATGACGGCCATCACGCAGTGGGTCTCGCCCGATGAGGGCTGCAACTACTGCCACAACCCCGCCAACCTCGCCGAGGATTCGAAGTACACCAAGATCGTCGCGCGCCGCATGCTCGAGATGACCCAGAAGGTCAACGGCGGCTGGAAGGCCCACGTGGCCGACACGGGCGTCACCTGCTACACCTGCCACCGCGGCAAGCCGGTGCCGGAGCAGGTCTGGTTCAAGGCGGCCACGCCGAAGATGAACACCAACACCTTCATCGGCAACGACTTCGGCCAGAACAAGGCCGTGGGTGCGGTGGCGCTCACCTCGCTGCCCTACGACCCCTACTCCTCCTACCTGCTGGGCCAGGACGAGATCCGGGTCTACAGCGCCGACGCCCTGCCGCACAAGGATCAGCCGCGTGCGCCCATCCAGACGGCCGAGCAATCCTACGCCTTGATGATGCACATGAGCGAGGGGCTCGGTGTGAACTGCACCTTCTGCCACAACTCGCAGGCCTTCTCGCAGTGGATCCCCAAACGCGTGACGGCCTGGCACGGCATCCGCATGGCGCGCGAACTCAACAACGACTACATCGTGCCCCTGACCTCCGCCTTCCCGCCCAACCGGCTCGGACCCACGGGCGATGTCGCCAAGGTGTTCTGCGCCACCTGTCACCAAGGGCAGAACAAGCCTCTGGCGGGCTTGCAGCAGGCCAAGCTCTACGTTGGGCTGCAGGCACCGGCGGCGGCCGCCAGCGCGCCTGAGGCCAAGGCAGCGCCGACCAAGGTCGCAGCCGCCAAGCCAGCGAAGAACTGAGCGCCGTGGCGACGCTCGGGCGCGAAGACCCGGGCGTGGCGGTGCTGCTGATGTTCCGCCTGCGCCCCCGTGCCGTGCCCTGGGCGCTGTGGCGCCTGGCGCGCGGCGCGCCGGGGCTCGGTCAGGCACCGGGGCTGCGCTTCGCGCGGGTGCTCGGCAGCGGCCAACAGGGCGGCTTCGGCCTCAAGCCGGGGCTCGACTGCCAGGGCGTGTTCGCCTTCTTCGACACCGAGCAGCAGGCGCGCGACTTCGTTGACCGCTCACCTTCCGCGCAGGCCTATCGCGCCCGGGCGCTCGAGCACTTCAGCGTCGTGCTGCAGGCCACTTCGGCCCGCGGCAGCTGGGCGGGCCACCGCCTGGCAGCGCACGCCCCCGCGCCCCCGCAGGGCCCCGTGGCCGCGCTCACGCGGGCGGCGATCCGCCCCTCCCGGGCCTGGTCGTTCTGGCGCCACTCGCCGGCCACCGAGGCCGAGCTCGCCGCCGCGCCCGGCTGCCTGCTCGCGGTCGGGCTGGGCGAGGCGCCGTTCCTGCGCCAGGCCACCTTCAGCCTGTGGGAGAGCGTAGCCGCGATGGACGGCTATGCGCGCCACGGGTCACACCAGCGCGCGATCCAGGCCTCGTGGCAGCGGGGCTTCTTCAGCGAGTGGATGTTCGCGCGCTTTCGGCCGCTGTCGCTGCACGGGGCCTGGCATGGAGTGAGTGTGGATGGCTGCGTGCCGCACTGAGCACCGCGTGCTGGTGGTCGGCGCGGGCATCGGCGGGCTCGTGGCGGCTCTGCTGCTGGCCTCTCGCGGGCTGGCCGTGACGCTCATCGAGGCCGCCGACGGCCCGGGCGGCAAGATGCGCCCGGTGCGCCTGGACGGCGGCATCGAGGTCGACGCCGGCCCCACCGTGTTCACGATGCGCTGGGTCTTCGACGAACTGCTCGACGAGGTGGGCAGCTCCACCGCTGCCGCCCTGCCACCGTTGTCGCCGCTGCACGTGCTGGCCCGCCATGCCTGGCGCAACGACGGCAGCCGGCTCGACCTGCTGGCCGACCGCGCTGCCAGCGCCGACGCGATCGCCGCCTTTTCCTCCCCCGCCGAGGCCCGCCGCTACCTGGCCTTCTGCGAGGAGGCGGCGCGCGTCTACCAGCGCCTGGAAGGACCGCACATCCGCTCCGCCCGTCCGAGCCTGCTGCAGATGATCGCGGACCTCGGCCCCGGCGGGCTGGCCACGCTCTCGGGCCTGGGCCCGTTCGCCTCACTCGCCCGCACGCTGGGCCGACGCTTCACGGACGCGCGGCTGCGCCAGCTCTTCGGACGCTACGCCACCTACTGCGGCGCCTCGCCCGCGCTGGCCCCGGCCACGCTCATGCTCGTGGCGCACGTGGAGCAGGCGGGCGTGTGGGCGGTGCAAGGCGGCATGGCAGCACTCGCCCGGTCACTCGAGGCGCTGGCCCGGCTGCGCGGGGTGCGGCTGCGCTACGGCGCGCGGGTGGAGCGCCTGGTGCTCCAGGGCGACGGCGTGCGGGGGGTGCAGCTCGCCGACGGCCAAACGCTGGCCGCCGACTCGGTGGTCTTCAACGGCGACGCCAGCGCGCTTGCGGCCCTGCTGGAGCCTGCAGCGCGAGGCGCCGCACCCACCCCCCTTGCGCCACGCGCGCGCTCGCTCTCGGCCCTCACCTGGGCCCTGTACGCCCGCACCGGCGGCATGGATCTCGCGCACCACAACGTCTTCTTCGACGCGGACTACGCCAGCGAGTTCCAGGACATCTTTGGCCGGCGCAGGCTGCCGCGGCGCGGCACCGTCTACCTGTGCGCACAAGACCGCCTGGACGGCGTGGCGCCGCCCGCGGGCCCCGAGCGGCTGCTGGCCCTCGTTAACGCGCCGGCCGACGGCGACACCCATGGATTCGACGACCCGGAGACCCAGGCATGCGAGAACCGATGCTGGAGCCTGCTGCGCGATTGCGGACTGACACTGACACCCCCACCGGCCGGGTCGATCGTGCGGCGCACGCCAGCGGACTTTCACCGTCTCTTCCCGGCGACGGGCGGAGCGCTGTACGGCCCCGCCACACATGGGTGGATGGCGCTCTTCCGGCGCCCAGCCGCAGCCACGCCAGTGCGGGGCCTGTATCTGGCGGTGGGCAGCGTACACCCGGGGCCCGGGGTGCCGATGGCAGCGATGTCGGGGCGGCTCGCGGCCGCCACGCTGATGGCTCACCTCGATTCGACGCGCCGGTCGAACCGGGTGCATATCTCTGGTGGTACGTCGATGCCCTCAGCGACGACGGCCGTCACGCGCTGACCCTCATCGCTTTCGTCGGCAGCGTCTTCTCGCCCTACTACCGGCGCGCCTGGCGCGCCGGCCGCGCGCGCGCCGACGAGCACTGCGCACTCAACGTGTGCCTGTACTCGCCCGGCGCCTCACGCTGGACGATGACCGAACGCGGGGCACGCCACGTCAACCGCGGTCGCTCGCACTTCCGGATCGGGCCGAGCGCGCTGCTGTGGCAGCAAGACGCGCTGGAGATCGAAATCGACGAGGTCGCCAACCCGCTGCCACGCCGCGTGCGCGGTACCGTGCGCGTGCAGCCCGGTGCGCTCAGCCGCTTTGTCGCACCGCTGGACGACGCCGGGCGCCACCGCTGGGGCCCGATCGCGCCGGTGGCGCGCGTGCGGGTTGAGCTGGAGCAACCGCAACTGCGCTGGAGCGGGCACGCCTACCTGGACAGCAACGAGGGCGACGAGCCCATCGACCGCCCCTTCACCGAGTGGGACTGGTCGCGCTCGGTGCTGGCCGACGGCAGCACGGCCGTGATCTACGACGTTCGCCAGAAGAGCGGCCGCGACCGCCTGGTGACGCAGCGCTTCTTCCCCGATGGCCGCAGCGAGCCCTTTGCCGCGCCGCCGCG
>JBJTVI010000581.1:0-2444 GCA_046081145.1 Rubrivivax sp. | reverse complement strand
GCAGCAGCTCGCGCTGCCCGCCTACGAGCAGGTGCTCAAGGCCGCGCACGCCTTCAACCTGCTCGATGCACGCGGCGCCATCAGCGTGACCGAGCGCGCCGCCTACATCGGCCGCATCCGCGCGCTGGCGCGCAGCGTGGCACAGAGCTACCTCGACAGCCGCGCGCGGCTGGGTTTTCCGATGGCCCCGCGCGAGTGGGCTCAGGCGGTGCAGGCGCAGCTTGCGCAGGCAGCCGAGCGGGGGGCCGCCGCGGCCTCCCGGGGGGCCTGAGCATGGTCTCCGCCCTTACCCACGCAGCGGCCGGCGAGGCGGCACACCCGTTGCTCGTGGAGCTCTTCGTCGAGGCGCTGCCGCCCAAGTCGCTGCGCCGGCTGGGGGAGGCTTTTGGCGCGGGGCTGCGGGAAGGGCTGCGCGTGCGCGGCCTGTGCGCGGCCGATGCGCCGCTGGAGATCTTCGCCTCACCGCGGCGCTTGGCCGCCCGGCTGGGCGGGGTGCACGCGCGCGCGGCCGACAGGCCTGTCTCGCACAAGCTCATGCCGGGGGCCGTCGGGCTCGACGCCCAGGGCGGGCCCAGCGCGGCGCTGCTCAAGAAGCTTGCCGCACTCGGCTTCGACGCCTCGTCGGCTGCCGGCCTGCGCCGTGTGGCCGACGGCAAGTCGGAGCTGCTGTACCTGGATGCGGTGCAACCCGGTGCCACGCTGGCCGCCGGGCTGCAGCAGGCCCTGGAGGAGTCGGTGGCGCGGCTGCCGATCTCCAAGGTGATGCGCTACCAGCTGGCCGACGGCTGGACGAGCGTGGATTTCGTGCGTCCGGCCCACGGGCTCGTGGCACTGCACGGCAGCGAGGTCGTGCCGGTGGGCTTGCTCGGGCTGCAGGCCGGGCGCAGCACCCGCGGGCACCGCTTCGAGGCAGAGGCCGCCGTGATCGAGCTGGCCTCGGCGACGGATTACGAGCATGCGCTGCTGGCGCAGGGCGCGGTCATCGCCGACTTCGATGCGCGACGAGCCGAGATCGAACGCCAGCTGGCCGAAGCCGCCGACCGCGAGGGCCTGCATCCGGTGCGCGACGAGGCACTGCTGGAGGAGGTGACGGCGCTCGTCGAACGCCCGCACGTACTCACCTGCCGCTTTGAGGAGGAGTTCCTGGCGGTGCCGCAGGAGTGCCTCATCCTCACGATGAAGGCCAACCAGAAGTACTTCCCGCTGCTCGATGCCGCCGGGCGGCTGACCAGCCGCTTTCTCGTGGTGAGCAACGTGCGCCCGCTGGATGCCTCGCGCGTGATCGGCGGCAACGAGCGCGTGGTGCGGCCGCGGCTGGCCGACGCGAAGTTCTTCTTCGATCAGGACCGCAGGCGCACGCTCGCCTCGCGCGTGCCCGAGCTCGGCCGGGTGGTCTACCACGGGCAGCTCGGCACGCAGGGCGAGCGGGTGCAGCGTGTGCGCACGCTCGCGCGTGTCATCGGGCAGCAGCTCGGGGGCCTTGTCCTGGCGGACCTCGCAGAGGAGGCCGCCACCCTTGCCAAGGCGGATCTGCTCACCGACATGGTGGGCGAGTTCCCGGAGCTCCAGGGCATCATGGGGGCCTACTACGCCCGCCACGATGGCCTGCGCGAATCGGTGGCCGACGCGATCGAGGACCATTACAGGCCGCGCTTCGCGGGTGACGCGCTGCCACGCGGCGAGGTGGGGCTCGTGGTGGCCCTGGCCGACAAGCTCGAGACGCTGGCGGGCCTGTTCGGAATCGGGCAGCTCCCCACCGGCGACAAGGATCCCTTCGCGCTGCGCCGCCACGCGCTGGGCGTGGTGCGGATGCTGGTGGAGCGCGCGCTGCCGCTTTCGGTGCCCGCGCTCGTGCACGAAGCCTTCGCGGCCTTCCCGGCCGGGCATGGTGCGGCCCAGGCCGAGGTGTTGCGCTTCCTGGACGACCGGCTGGCCGGCTGGCTGCGTGAGCAGGGCTCCAGTGCGCGCGAGGTCGATGCCGTGCTGGCGCTGCGGCCCGACGTGTGGGCCGGCTTGCCGCAGAGGCTGGCGGCGGTGCGTGCCTTTGCCGCGCTGGCCGAGGCGCCCGCGCTCGCGGCGGCCAACAAGCGCGTGGGCAACATCCTGCGCAAGTCCGACGATGCCCCGCTGACGGCGGTGGATCCGGCGCGGCTGGTCGAGCCGGCCGAGCGTGCGCTGTGGCTGGCCCTGGCCGAGACCGGCCCGCGTGCCGAGGCGGCTCGCGCGGCGGGCGATCTCACCGCTTCCCTGCGCGAGCTGGCTGCCCTCAAGGCGCCCGTGGACGCCTTCTTCGACGCCGTGATGGTCAACGCCGAAGATGCGGCGCTGCGGGCCAACCTGCTGGCCCTGCTGCGCGTGCTGCACGCGGCGATGAACCAGGTCGCGGATCTCTCCCGCCTGGCGGCCTGAGCCCGGCTTCGCGGCGGCCGGCTCGCCCGTCCTTC
>JBJTVI010000580.1:0-24887 GCA_046081145.1 Rubrivivax sp. | reverse complement strand
CCTTCTCCAGCGGCATCGCAAGCTTCTCGGCCAGCTCTTCCGGTGTCGGTTCGCGACCGATCTCGTGCAGCATCTGGCGTGAGGTGCGCACCAGCTTGTTGATGGTCTCGATCATGTGAACGGGAATGCGGATCGTGCGCGCCTGGTCGGCGATCGAACGCGTGATCGCCTGGCGGATCCACCACGTCGCATACGTCGAGAACTTGTAGCCACGGCGATACTCGAACTTGTCGACCGCCTTCATCAGGCCGATATTGCCTTCCTGAATGAGGTCGAGGAACTGCAGGCCGCGGTTCGTGTACTTCTTGGCGATCGAGATCACGAGGCGCAGGTTCGCCTCGATCATCTCCTTCTTGGCATGGCGCGAGGACTTTTCGCCCTCGTTCATGCGGCGGTTTATCTCCTTGAGATCTTCCAGCGGCACGACGGCCCGGGCCTGCAGGTCGACGAGCTTCTGCTGCAATTCCTGCACCGCGGGCAGGTTGCGCCCGAGAACGGGGGAGTATGGCTTGCCGGAGGAGGCTTCCTTCTCGGCCCACTTCAGGTTCAGGGCCTGCGGCGGGAAGCTGCGTATGAAGTACTCCTGCGGCATGCCGCACTTGTCCACCACGATCTTGCGCAGCTCGCGCTCGTGGCGCCGCACCTCATCGACCTGGGAGCGCAGGATGTTGCACAGCTTCTCGATCGTCTTGACCGTGAAGCGGATCGTCATCAGGTCATCGCTGATGGCCTGCTGGGCACGGTCGTAGGCGCCCGAGCGGTAGCCTTCCTTCTCGTAGGCTTTACGCATGCGGTCGAAGTGGCCCCGCAGCGTCGCGAAGCGCTCCAGCGCCTGTGCCTTGAGCTCCTCGAGCTTCCTGGTGAGTGCCTTGCTCCCTGCGCCAGCCTCCTCGTCCTCCTCCTCGTCGAACTCGTCGAAGTCCTCTTCGGCGACGTAGTCATCGGCCTCGTCGGTGGAGACGAAGCCGTCGACGACTTCGGAGATGGAGAGCTCGGATGCGGCGATCTTGTCGGCCATCGCCAGGATCTCGGCGATGGTGGTGGGCGAGGCGCTGATCGCGTGCATCATGGCCTGCAGGCCACCCTCGATGCGCTTGGCGATCTCGATCTCGCCCTCGCGCGTGAGCAGCTCCACCGTGCCCATCTCGCGCATATACATGCGCACGGGATCGGTGGTTCGCCCGAACTCGGAATCCACCGTGGACAGTGCAGCCTCGGCCGCCTCCTCGGCTTCCTCCTCGGTGGCGGCGGAGGTGGTTCCGCCGGCGATGAGCAGCGTGGCCGCGTCCGGGGCCTGCTCGTAGACCGCGATGCCCATGTCGTTGAGCATCGAGATGATGGCCTCGAGGATTTCCTCGTTGACGAGCTTCTCGGGCAGGTGGTCGTTGATCTCCTGATGGGTGAGGTAGCCCCTCGTCTTGCCCATCTTGATCAGGGTCTTGAGCTCCTGCCGGCGCTTGGCCACCTCCTCCTCGGTCAGGGTGGTCTCGTCCAGGCCGAACTCGCGCATCAGCGCGCGCTCCTTCGCGCGCGAGACCTTCATGCGCAAGGGCTTGGCCTTGGACTTCGCCTCGATCTCGTCTGCCTCGGCGCCCGCCAGTGCCTCCACCTCCTCGCCGGCGTCGAATTCGCCCCCGACTTCGCCAGCCTCGTCCTCGAGTTCGGCCACGGGCGCTGCGGGCTGCGCGCCCTTGGCCGGGCCCTTGGCCCCGGCCTTGGTGGCCACCACCGCGGCCGCAGCCGCCTTGGCAGGCGCGGCCTGACGAGCAGGCTCGGCCCCGCGTGCCAACGGCTTGGACGAGGCTGCGGGCGGCGTCGATGCTGGTGGCTTGGCGCCGGCGCGAGCCGGAGCGGCCGCGACGACCTTGCCTGCCTTCTGGGGAGCTGGGGCGGGCGCTGGTTGGGCCGCCTTGGCGGCCGGCTTCACGGGCGTGGCGGTGTCGCTTGCGCGGGCAGGGCGCGCTGGCGCGCCGCCGGGCCTGGCCGCCGGCTCCGCCGCGGGCCGATTGGCAGTGGGCTTGGCCGCAGCCTTGGCCGAAGAGGGCGCTCGCGCCTCGGCCGATGCGGAACGGTCGGCCGGCTTCGATGCGGCGGGTGTCTTCGCCTTGGGGGCGGACGCAGCAGCCTTGACGGCCGGCTTCTTCGCGGTCATGCGCTTCCTCGAAAGGGGTGAAAACGGACGGCAGCCACGCTCCCGCCGCGGGAACGGCGAGCGCAACGCGCCAGGGCCCGTGTGCCCGGGACAGGCACACGCGCTTCTCGCGCGGGCAGGGCGGGCAAGTTCACGTGGCGCGGATTAATGCAGCCCTTGCGGGAAGGTTGGCCATTCGATTCGACCCCGTTCGAGGGGCGGCCGGGTCCGGAGGTGCTGCTGCCACTCTTGCCGTTGCAGCGGATGGATTATACCGCGGCGCGTTGGCAGGCGCATCGCCAACCGGGCATCGACAAGCGGTCAGCCGGAGCCTGGCGATCAGGCCCGGCCCAGAACCCGCCAGGCGTCACGCCGCCCTGCCGCACTGCGGGCGCGGGTGATCGCTGCGCCAAGCGCGGGCGCATCGGACTCCGGGGGTACCTCGCTGGCGTTGACGAGCCGGCAGGCGGGGTCGGCAAACCCCTCCTGAGCCATCAGGGCACGCAAGGCGGGCCAGGCCAACGGGCCCTCGTTCGCAAAGGTGCGCTCCAGCCAGCGCGCGGCCTGGCCGTGCCAGCCCGGCAACTCGGCCAGCCAGTTCTGGTCCTCCTGGGAGAGTTCGCCCCACAGTCCCGCATGCAGAAGCAGGATGTGCAGCACGTGATCCTGCGGCGCCCGCACGGCAGCGCGCGCAGAGATACCCTTGACCGCAGGGCGACGGGCCGGGCCTGCAGGTGCCTCGGGTGCCGTGCTGCGCGGGCGGGATTGGCCCCACAGGCGTGCCAGGTCCTCGACGGGCATCTTCGCCGCCTGGGCGAACCCGTCGAGCATCTGGCGCCGAAAGGCGCCGTCAGGCAGGGCGTCCCACAGCGGCCGCGCCTGCGAGACCATGCGCGCCCGGCCCTCGGCGGAATCGAGCTCGCAGCCGAGCGCCGCCTGCTCGACGAGCTGGCGCGACAGCGGAACGGCCGCGCGCAGCTGCTCCTCGAAGCCCGCCGCGCCGAACGCTCGCACGTAGCTGTCCGGGTCGTGCTCGTCGGGCAGAAAAAGGAAGCGGAAGGTGCGCAGGTCGTTCACGTGGGGCAAGGCGGCCTCCAGCGCTCGCGCGGCTGCGCGGCGGCCGGCCGCATCGCCGTCGAAGCTGAAGACCACGTAGTCGGTGAAGCGCAGCAGCTTGCGCACGTGGTCGGCCGTGCAGGCGGTGCCGAGCGTGGCCACGGCGTGGCCGAAGCCCAGCTGCGCCAGCGCCACGACGTCCATGTAGCCCTCCACGACGAGCGCCTGCTGGCGCTCGCGTATCGCAGTTCGCGCCTCGTACAGGCCATAGAGCTCCCGGCCCTTGACGAAGACGGGCGTCTCGGGCGAGTTCAGGTACTTGGGCTCGCCCGCATCGAGCACGCGCCCGCCAAACCCGATCACCTCGCCCTTGACCGACCGGATCGGGAACATGATGCGGTCGCGGAAGCGGTCGTAGCGCCGGGCCTGCGCAGGATCTTCGCCCTGCACGATCACGAGGCCTGCCTCGACCAGCAGCGGGTCGTCGTAGCTGGCGAAGGCGCTGGCGAGGTTGCGCCAGCCTTCGGGCGCGTAGCCCAGGCCGAAGAGCTTGGCGGTGCGGCCGTCCAGGCCGCGGCGCTTGAGGTACTCGATGGCCTGCGGGCTGCTGCGCAGCCTTTCCTGGTAGTGGCCGGCTGCCTGCTCCAGCACCGCCCCGATCCGGGAGTGCGCCTCGCGCTCGGCGTCCAGGCGGGCCTTCTCGGCAGGCTCCAGGTTGGATTCCGGTACCTTCAGCCCGGCCGACTGCGCCAGATCGCGTACAGCATCGACAAAGCCCATCCCGGCGTGTTCCATGAGGAAGCGGATCGCGTCGCCGTGGGCGCCGCACCCGAAGCAGTGGTAGAACTGCTTGGCCGGGCTGACGGTGAAGCTGGGTGACTTCTCGCCGTGGAAGGGGCAAAGCCCCAGCAGGTTCGCCCCCCCTCGGCGCAGCGCCACATGGCGTGACACCACCTCCACGATGTCGGTGCGTGAGAGCACCTCCTGGATGAAGGAATCAGGGATCTGCCCGCGCGCGCCCACGGCGCGCAGTCTAGCGCCCGGTGGGCTGGGCCAGGGGCCTCAGACCGCGAAGTCCGAGAGCTGCTTGCCTGCGTCGAGCTGCGCCTTGAGCCACTTGGGCTTGAGGCCGCGCCCCGTCCAGGTGTCGCCGGTGGCGGCGTGGCGGAACTTCACGGCGACCTTGCCGCCGCCCCCCGAGGCCTTGGCCTTCGGTGCAGCCGCGGGTGCGCGCGCGGTGAGATCTGCCATGGTCAGGCCATGCTCGGCCATCAGCGACTTGACCTGCGCAATGGCGGCTGACTTCGCCTCCTTTTGCGCATCTGCAATCTGCCGCTCCAGGGCCGCCTTTTGTTCGAGCAATTGGGCGATGGATGCCATGGAATTCACTCCCGCGATCGGTGAAGGGCCGGCGATTCTATCGAAACCGCAGCCGGAGTAAATACCCCTGGAAACTACCGATGGGCCAGATGTGAAGAATTGCCGGCGCGGCCCCGGGATACCCTGTGGAAACTCAGGCAGCCGGAGGCACGTAACCCTGCGGCTGGTCGGCACCTTCACCGAAGAAGAAGCGCTCCATTTGCCGGGCCAGGTATTGGCGGGCACGGGCGTCAGCCAGATTGAGCCGATTCTCGTTGACGAGCATCGTCTGGTGGCGCTTCCAGAGCTCGAAGGCCTCCTTGGAAATGGTGTCGTAGATGCGCTTGCCGAGCTCGCCCGGGTAGGGTGCGAAGGCGAGCCCCTCGGCTTCCTTCTTGAGATAGTGGCACTGAACCATGCGCGTCATTGCTTCGAGCCTCCGCAAAACATTCACTTCAGGGTTTTGACGAGGACCTGCGAACGCCGGTCCCAGTTGTACTTGCGCTTTCGTGCCTCCGGCAGCCAATCCGGGTCGGCGGGGTGGAAACCCCGTTTCTGGAACCAGTGCATGGTGCGTGTGGTAAGCACGAAGATGGATTCGAGGCCGCTGGCACGGGCCCGCTGCTCGATGCGCTTGAGTATGCGTTCGCCGTCGCCCTGTCCCTGGGAGTCGGGTGAGACGGTGAGCGCGGCCATTTCCCCGGTGCGCGCCTCGGGATAGGGGTACAGGGCGGCGCAGCCGAAAATCACCCCGTCGTGCTCGATGACGGAATAGAACTCCACGTCACGCTCGATTTCGGCGCGCTCTCGCCTGACCAGGGTACCGTCGCGCTCGAAGGGCTCGATGAGTTGCAGGATGCCGCCGACGTCATCGGCCGTCGCCTCGCGAAGGCTCTCGAGCTTTTCGTCGACGACCATCGTGCCGATGCCGTCGTGCGTGTAGACCTCCATGAGCAGCGCGCCGTCGACCGCGAAGGGCAGGATGTGCGAGCGCTCCACGCCGCCGCGGCAGGCACGCACGCAGTGCTGCAGGTAGAAGGCCACGTCCGTCGGGGCGGCTGCGGGGGGCAGGCTGGCGAGCAGGCGCTGCGCATCGGCCAGCGCGAGCTCGGTGTCGATGTCGCTGTCGGGGTCGTCGGGATCCTCCCGCACGCCCGGCACCTCGGTGAGGAAGAGGAGCTTGTCGGCCTGCAGCGCCACTGCCGTGGCGGTGGCGACGTCTTCCATCGTCAGGTTGAAGGCCTCGCCTGTGGGCGAGAAGCCAAAGGGGCTGAGCAGCACGATGGCGCCCGATTCGATCGCCCGCCGGATCGCCGCGCCATCCACCTTGCGCACCAGGCCGGTGAGCTGGAAGTCGATGCCCTCGACGATCCCCACCGGGCGGGCCGTGAGAAAGTTGCCCGAGACGACGCGCACGGTGGCGTTGGCCATAGGCGTGTTCGGCAGGCCCTGCGAGAACGCGGCCTCGATCTCGAAGCGCAACTGGCCGGCCGCCTCCTGGGCGCAATCCAGCGCCACGGGGTCGGTGATGCGCATGCCGTGGCTGAAGCGTTCGGGCACCCCCTTGGCGCGCAGCTGCTCGGAGACCTGGGGCCGAAAGCCGTGCACCAGGACGAGCCGGATGCCCATGGCGTGGAGGATCGCGAGGTCCTGCACGAACACGCCGAGCTTGCCCGCGGCGATCGCCTCGCCGCACAGGCCGACCACGAAGGTCTTGCCGCGGTAGGCGTGGATGTAAGGCGCCACGGCCCGGAACCATGGCACGAAGGTGTGCGGAAAGACGAGGCTGCCGGGCGTGTGGATCACGGTGCGATTGTGCCGCAGGGGCCCTGTGTCTGAGCCGATGAAGCCCGAGCCGATAATCCGCCGCCCGTGAACCGCCCGCCCGCCACCACCGCCCCTTCCGGCGCTCATCCGGCCGTCCGTCGCGACGCCCGTAACGACGCCCATCCCGACGCCCGTCGCGACGCCCATCTCGTCGAGCACCTGGAGTTTCCCGAGGCTCTGCCCGTGTCGGCGCTGCGGCATGAAATCGCGCAGGCCATGCGGGATCATCCGGTGGTGATCGTCTGTGGCGAGACCGGCTCGGGCAAGACCACGCAGCTGCCCAAGATCGCTCTGACCTGCGGTCGCGGGCTCGGTGCCGGAGGCAGCGGCCTCATCGGTCACACGCAACCGCGGCGGATCGCGGCCTCGAGCGTGGCTCGCCGCATTGCCGAGGAGTTGCGCTCGCCGCTGGGTCAGGTGGTGGGCTACAAGGTCCGCTTCCAGGACAGGTTCCAGCCTGGCGCATCGGTCAAGCTGATGACCGACGGTATCCTGCTGGCCGAGACCCAGGGCGACCCGATGCTGCGCGCCTACGACACGCTCATCATCGACGAGGCCCACGAGCGCAGCCTGAACATCGATTTCCTGCTGGGCTACCTGCGGCAGTTGATGCCCAGGCGCCCTGACCTGAAGATCGTCGTGACCTCGGCCACCCTGGATGCCGAGCGCTTCTCCCGCTTCTTCGGCACAGCCGATGCGCCCGCCCCCGTCATCCAGGTTTCCGGTCGGCTGTTTCCGGTGGAGGTGCGCTGGCGCCCGTTCGAGGAGAGCCGGGAGCATGACCTCAACGACGCGATCGCCGAGGCTGTGGACGAGCTCTGGCCGGGAGGAACGGGTGGGGACATCCTCGTCTTCCTGCCGGGCGAGCGCGAGATCCGGGAGGCGGCCGACCACCTGCGGCGGCACTTCGGTCAGGCCGGTCGCCGTGGCCCGCCGGCGGAGGTGCTGCCGCTGTTCGCGCGGCTCTCGCCTGCCGAGCAGGACCGCGTCTTCCAGCCCGGCAGTGGGCGGCGCATCGTGCTGGCCACCAACGTGGCCGAGACCTCGCTGACGGTGCCCGGCATCCGCTTCGTGATCGACTCCGGGCTGGCACGCATCAAGCGATACAGCTACCGCAGCAAGGTCGAACAGTTGCTCGTGGAGCCGATCAGCCAGGCGGCAGCGCAGCAGCGCGCCGGGCGTTGTGGCCGCGTGGCCGCGGGCGTGTGCATCAGGCTCTACGATGAGGCAAGCTTCCCCCAGCGCCCGCGCTTCACCGATCCCGAGATCCTGCGCGCCTCGCTGGCCGGGGTGATCCTGCGCATGAAGGCGCTCGGGCTCGGCACCGTGGAGGAGTTTCCGTTCGTCGAGCCGCCACCGCGCAAGGCGATCGCCGACGGCCAGGCTCTGCTGGCCGAGCTCGATGCACTGGACGAGGCCGGGCAGTTGACCGAGATCGGCGCGCAGCTCGCGCGGCTGCCGCTGGATCCTCGCGTAGGCCGGATGATCCTGGCTGCACGCCAGCGAGACGCGCTGTCGGAGGTGCTGGTGATCGCGGCGGCGCTGAGCGTGCCCGACGTGCGTGACCGGCCACTGGAGGCCGCCCAGGCGGCCGATGCCGCGCACCGCAAGTTCGACGACGAGCGCTCGGAGTTCAGCGGCTATCTAAAGCTGTGGCGCTGGATCGAGGAAGGGCGCGGCGTCCACGGCCACCGCGATGCCGCCGAGCGCGGGACGGACACCCACCGGCTGAGCAATCGCCAGCAGGAGCAGCGCCTGCGCGAGTCCTTCGTCAATCCGCGCAAGGTACGCGAGTGGCGAGACACCCATACGCAGTTGCACACGGTGGTGGCTGAGCAGGGATGGCGGCTCAACGGTGCGCCCGCCACCTACGAGCAGTTGCACCTGTCGATGCTCACCGGGCTACTGGGCAACATCGGCTGCCGGACCGAGGAGGAGGAGGGCTATCTCGGCGCGCGTGGCATACGCTTCTGGCCTCACCCGGGGGCGCATCTCGGGCGCCGCCCGGGAAGGTGGGTCGTGGCCGCCGAGCTCGTGGAGACCACGCGACTGTACGGGCGGGGCCTGGCCGCGATCGAGCCGCAGTGGATACCGGCGGTGGCTGCACACCTCCTCAAGCGGCAGCTGCTTGAGCCCCACTGGGAGAAGAAGGCTGCGCAGGTGGTGGCGCTCGAGCGCGCGACCCTCTATGGCATCGTCGTCTATGCCAACCGGCGCGTGGACTATGCGGCGGTGGACCCGGCCGGTGCGCGCGAGATCTTCATTCGCGAGGCGCTCGTGGCCGGCGAGTGGGAGACGAGGCTGCCCTTTCTTTCCCACAACCTGCGCCTGGTGCGCCAGGTGGAGGAGCTCGAGCACAAGGCGCGGCGCCAGGACGTGCTGGTCGACGAGACGCTCATCCAGGCCTACTACGAGCGCATGGTGCCCGACCATGTGTGCTCGGGCACCACGATGGAGCGGTGGTATCGGCAGGCGGCGCGCACGCAGCCTCGGCTGCTGCACCTTTCGCGCGAGGAGTTGATGCGCCATGAGGCGGCGGGCATCACCAGTTCGGCCTTTCCGGCCACCGTCCGCCTGGGCGGCATCGACTGCGCCGCGAGCTACTTGCACGAGCCCGGCGATGCGCGAGACGGGCTGACGGTGACGGTTCCGTTGTTCGTCCTCAACCAGGTGGCGCAGGCGCGCTGCGACTGGCTCGTGCCGGGCATGCTGCGAGACAAGGTGCTGGCACTCTTGCGCACGCTGCCGCAGCGACAGCGCGCCCGGCTGGTGCCGCTGCCCGAGAGTTCGCAGGCGCTGTGCGCGGCGCTGGCCTTCGGGGACGGCTCGCTGGGAGAGGCGCTGGCCGAAGCGGTCCGCCTGCGCACCCAGCTGCCGGTTCAGCCTGGCGACTTCAAGCTCGACGCGCTGCCGGCACACCTCTTCATGAACCTGCGGGTGGTCGATGAGCACGGCCGTCAGCTGGCCCAGGGCCGGCACCTGGCCACGCTCAAGGCGCAGTGGGGAGGGCAGGCGCGCAGCGCCTTCCAGGCGCTGGCGGCGCTGAAACTGCCGGCGGCACCCGGTACGAGCGCCGACGCCAGCAGCCGCCACCCACCCGCGCGCGGGCCCACGGCTTCGCCCGGCCGATCAGACAGCCTGCGGCCGGCCGGCCCCGCGCCGAGGGTGGAGCCCCAGGCACAAGCCGCCCCGGGGGCGGCGCCCGGGCCCATCACGGACTGGTGCTTCGGCGAGCTGCCTGAGCTGCTCGAGCTCAGGCGGGCAGGGCAGACGGTGGTGGGATTCCCGGCCCTCGTGGACCGCGGCAGCCATGCACAGATCGAGGTGTTCGACGAGCCCGAAGTGGCTGCTCGCGAGCACCGGGCGGGCCTGAGGCGGCTCTTTGCGTTGCAGTTGCGCGAGCCGCTGAAGTTGCTCGAGCGCGCCTTGCCGGAGCTGCAACGCCTGGGGAGCCTGTACATGCCCCTGGGCACACTGGAGGAGTTGCGCGGCCGGATCGTGGAGGTCGCGCTGGAGCGTGCCTTCCTCGCGGAGCCCCTGCCCCACGACGAGGCCTCCTTCCGGGCCCGGCTGGAGGCCGGTCGCTCGCGCCTGGTGCTCATTGCCCAGGAGGTCGCGCGTCAGGCAGGCGTGGTGCTGGCCGAGCATGCGGCGGCCTCGCGCAAGCTGCGCGACGGCCGGCCGCCCAAGGAGGTGCACGACGACATCGTCGCGCAGCTCTCGCGCCTGGTGGGCCCACGCTTCCTGTCCGATACGCCGTGGCCGGTGCTGCAGCAACTGCCGCGCTACCTCAAGGCCGTTTCCCTGCGTCTGGAGAAGCTGCGCGCAGACCCGGTACGCGATGCAGCACGGATGGCCGAGCTGCGTCCGCTCGAGCAGCGCTGGCTGCGGCGCGTGGCCGAGCTCAAGGGCGCGCGCGATGCCCGGCTCGAGGAGTACCGCTGGCTGCTGGAGGAACTGCGGGTGAGCCTGTTCGCGCAGGAGCTGCGCACGCCGGCGCCGGTCAGCGTGAAACGGCTGGAGAAATTCTGGGCCCAGCTCTCGGGTTGAGCGGCACGCTCAGCCCAGCACTTCGAGCGCCCGGTCCAGGCCGCCTTGCAGGATGGACAGGCGGGCCACGGCGGCGACGGCCGGCTTGGGGTGGTATGCGATGGACAGGCCGGCTGCCTGCATCATCGGCAGGTCATTGGCTCCGTCGCCCACGGCGATGGCCTGCTCGGTGGAGATACCCATCAGCTCGCACACCTCGAGGACGACGCGCTTCTTTTCCGCGCCGTCGACGATGTCGCCCCAGGGGCGCTGCAGCAGCGTTCCCGTGAGCCGGCCATGCGAAATGCCCAGCGTGTTGGCGCGCGCGAAATCCAGGCCCAGGCGCTGGCGCACGCGCTCGCTGAAGTAGGTGAAGCCGCCCGAGACCAGCAGCGTGCGCAGGCCCGCCGCCTGGCAGGCCTGGACGAAGCGCTCCACGCCCGGGTTCAGTCGAAGCCTTTCGCGATAGACCTGCTCGAGCACCGACTCGGGCGTGCCGGCCAGCAGGGCCACGCGTCGCAGCAGGCTCTCGCGGTAGTCCGCGATCTCACCGCGCATCGCAGCTTCCGTGATCTCGGCCACCTCCGCCTTGCGGCCGCAGAAATCGGCGATCTCGTCCACGCACTCGATGTTGATGAGGGTGGAATCCATGTCGAAGGCAACGAGCCGGAAGTCGGCCAGGCGAAGCCCCGGCCGCAGATCGCGCAGCACGAGGCCGCTGGGGGCGGGGTCCGAGTTCATGGGTCGATCATCGCAGCGGTTCGCCCAGGCTGCGCAGCACGTCTCGCAGGTACTGCGCGCGCTCGCGCGGCTCGGCGATCTCGCGCTCGATGCGCAGCTTGTCGTTGCCGGCCAGCCGGATGTGTCGGTTCTTCTGCACCAGGGCAATGATGCGCGAGGCATCCACCGGCGGGTTGGGACGGAAGGTGATGGTCATGAGGCGCGGCCCTGCGTCGACCTTGAGCACCCCGTAGGCACGCGCCTGCACGCGCAGTCGGTGCGTGTCGAAGAGGGTCTGGCCCTGGGGCGGCAGCTTGCCGAAACGATCGGTGAGCTCCTCCAGGAGGGCGTCGAGCTGTTCGAGCCGCTCCGTCATGGCCAGCCGCTTGTACAGGTTGAGCCGGGTGTGCACGTCACCGCAGTAGGCGTCGGGCAGGAGTGCGGGTGCGTGCAGCTTGATCTCGGTCGTGGCGGCCATCGGTGAGAGCAGGTCGGGCTCGCGGCCGGCCTTCAGCGCGTTGACTGCCTGCGCCAGCATCTCGTTGTAGAGCTGGAAGCCCACCTCCATCATGTTGCCGCTCTGGTTCTCGCCGAGGACTTCCCCGGCCCCGCGGATCTCGAGGTCGTGCATGGCGAGGTAGAAGCCCGAACCGAGCTCTTCCATGCTCTGGATGGCCTCCAGGCGCTGCGCCGCCGCCTTGGGCAGCGCCTGGACGTCGGGCACGAGCAGGTAGGCGTAGGCCTGGTGGTGGCTGCGCCCCACGCGCCCGCGCAGCTGGTGCAGCTGGGCCAGGCCGAACTTGTCGGCGCGCGAGATGATGATCGTGTTGGCGTTGGGCACATCGATGCCGGTCTCGATGATGGTCGAGCTCAGCAGGACGTTGTGGCGCTGAGCGACGAAGTCGCGCATGACGTGCTCGAGCTCGCGCTCGGGCATCTGCCCGTGCGCGATCGCGATGCGGGCCTCGGGCAGCAACTCGGCGAGCCTGTCCCGGCGATGGGCGATGGTCTCGACCTCGTTGTGCAGGAAGTAGACCTGCCCGCCCCGCTTGAGCTCGCGCAGAACCGCTTCGCGGATGATCCCGTTGCCCTCGTTGCGCACGAAGGTCTTGATGGCCAGGCGCCGCTGCGGGGCGGTGGCGATCACGCTCAGGTCGCGCAGGCCCTCCAGTGCCATGCCCAGCGTGCGCGGGATCGGTGTGGCGGTGAGCGTGAGCACGTCGACCTCGGCGCGCATCGCCTTCATCGCCTCCTTGTGGCGCACGCCGAAGCGGTGCTCCTCGTCCACGATGAGCAGGCCCAGCCGATTGAACTTCACCTCCGGGCTCAGCAGCTTGTGCGTGCCCACCACGATGTCGATCGTGCCGGCGGCCACGCCGTCGAGCGCCTCGCGCACCTCGCGCGGGGTGCGAAACCGGGAGAGCTCGGCGATCTTCACCGGCCACTTGCCGAACCTGTCCACGAGGGTCTGGAAGTGCTGCTCGGCCAGCAGTGTGGTGGGCGCCAGGAAGGCCACCTGCCGGCCACCGTGCACGGCCACGAAGGCTGCACGCAGGGCCACCTCCGTCTTGCCGAAGCCGACGTCGCCGCACACGAGCCGATCCATCGGCTTGGGGCTGATCATGTCCTGGATGACGGCGTGAATCGCGGCCCGCTGGTCAGGGGTCTCCTCGAAGCCGAAGCTGGCAGCGAAGGCCTCATAGTCATGGGCGGAGAAGCGGTGGGCCAGGCCTTCCTTGGCCGCGCGCAGGGCGTACAGGTTGAGCAGTTCGGCTGCCGTGTCCCGCACCTGCTCGGCCGCCTTGCGGCGCGCCTTCTCCCACTGCGCCGAGCCGAGCCTGTGCAGCGGCGCCTCGTCGGCCCCCACCCCGGTATAGCGGCCGATCAGGTGGAGCTGGTCCACCGGCACGTAGAGCGTGGCCTGGTCGGCGTACTCCAGGTGCAGGAACTCGCTCGAGCCCTCGCCGAGATCGATATGCACCAGCCCGCGGTAGCGCCCGATGCCATGCTGCGTGTGCACGACAGGATCGCCTATCCGCAGCTCGGAGAGATCCTTGATCAGCGCCTCGACACTGCTCGTCTGCTCCTGCTTGCGCCGGCGCCGCAGTTGGGGGCTGCTGGCAAAGAGCTCGGTCTCGGTGATGAACTGCAGCGACAGGCCCTGATCGGGCTCGTGCCAGTGAAAGCCTGCAGCCAGTGCGGCAGCCACGATCGCGACCTTTTCGTCCGACTCGAGGAAGGCCTGGAGCGAGGCGGCCTCGGGCACGACGATTCGATGGTCGCGCAGCAGCTCGATCAGGCTCTCGCGACGCCCCTCGCTCTCGGCCACCAGCAAGACGCGCGCGGCGGTCTGCCCGAGGTGGCGCTCCAGGGCGGCCAGGGGTTCGGTGGCTCCCCGGTCGATGGCCACCTCGGGCACCGGTCGTGCCCAGGCCAGTTCGCCCGATCCGCGCAGGCTGAGGGTGGCGTGCGGGTGCGTGGCGGCGAAGAAGGCCTCAGGGCGCTGGAACAGCGCTTCGGGAGGCAGGAGAGGGCGCTCCGGATCGTGCTGCAGGAAGCGGTGGCGCTCGCGCGTGTCCGACCAGAAGGCGGCGAGGGCCCCGTCGACCTCGCCGTGCAGCACCACCGCATCGCCCTCGCGCAGGTAGCCCAGAAGATTGCCGGGCTCGTCGAAGAACAGCGGCAGGTAGTACTCGATGCCGCCGCTGGCGATCCCCTGGGCGATGTCGCGGTAGACGCGCGAGCGCGTCGGGTCGCCTTCGATGTGCTCGCGCCAGCGTGCGCGAAAGCGCGTGCGCGCCGCCTCGTCCATCGGGAACTCGCGCCCGGGCAGCAGGCGCACCTCCGGGACCGGATAGAGGCTGCGCTGGCTGTCCGGGTCGAAGGTGCGGATGGAGTCCACCTCGTCATCGAAGAGGTCCACCCGGTAAGGCACGGGCGAACCCATCGGATAGAGGTCGATGAGGCTGCCGCGCACCGCGTACTCACCCGGGGCGACCACCTGGCTCACGTGCTGGTAGCCCGCCAGCGTCAGCTGCGCCTTCAGGGCCTGTGCATCCAGGCGCGCCTTCTGGCGAAAGTGAAAGGCGGTGCCGGCCAGGAAGGAGGGCGGCGCGATGCGCGTGCTCGCGGTGGTGGCCGCCACCAGCAGCACGTCGACATCGCGCTGCATCAGGTGCCACAGGGTGGCCAGGCGCTCGGACACCAGATCCTGGTGCGGGCTGAAGGTGTCGTAGGGCAGCGTTTCCCAGTCGGGAAACACCGCCGCGCGCAGAGCGGGCTCGAAGAAGCCCAGCTCCTCGGCCAGCCGCTGGGCATCCCCGGGGTCGGCCGTCACCACGGCCACGATCTGCCCCTGCGCACGCCGTTCGCCGGCCCAGCGCGCCAGCAGCAGCGCATCGGCAGAACCGAGGGGCCGGGGCAGGGCGTGGCGCCGGCCGGGCGTGACGAGGGGCAGTTGCATGGGGATTCGCGATGGCAGGCGCCTGCACGCAGCGGCCCGCAGGCTGCCCGGTGCGGGCCACGGGCGCGATTCTAGAATCGCGTGATGGAGCAGCCGCCCGCCCCGAGGCTCTTCGCACTGGTGCCCTGTGCGGGCACGGGGGCGCGCGCCGCTGCGGGACAGCCCAAGCAGTACGTGCTGCTGGCCGGGCGTGCGGTGGTGGCACACACCCTGCAGGCGCTTGCGCAGGTGCACGGCCTGGGCGGTCTGCTGGTGGTGCTGGCCCCCGAGGATGCGCTCTTCGAGGCCGCGGTGCCGGGCTTTGCCAACGGGATGCGCTGGGTGGCGCGCTGCGGCGGAGCCACGCGGGCGGAGACGGTCCGGGCCGGGCTGGCCGAGCTGCGCACGCGTGGGGCGCTCGACGAGGACTGGGTGCTGGTGCACGATGCTGCGCGCTGCCTGCTTCGCGCGGCGTGGGTGGATCGGCTGGTGCAGGCCTGCCGTGACGACCCGGTAGGCGGCCTGCTGGCCCTGCCGCTGGCCGACACGCTCAAGCAGTCCCGCGGGGATCGGGCCCGCTCGACGGTGCCGCGAGCCGAAAAGTGGACGGCGCAGACGCCGCAGATGTTCCGTCTGGGCCTGCTCGATCGGGCGCTGCGTGCCGACACGGCCGGCTTCACCGACGAGTCGGGGGCGATCGAGGCGCTGGGCCTGGAGCCGCGGCTCGTCACGGGCGAATGGGAGAACCTGAAGGTGACCTTTCCGGCTGACTTTTCCCTGGCCGAGCGGCTCTTGGCGAGCCGGGAGGCCTCGGGCCCCATCGCCGCACTTTCCGAGCCCTTTCCACCGGCCCGGCCGGCCTGCGCATGAGGCCGTCCATCCGCGTGGGTGAGGGCTGGGACATCCACGCCCTGGTCGAGGGTCCCCCGCTGGTGCTCGGCGGGGTGGTGATTCCGCATCCGCGGGGGCTGCTCGGCCACTCGGATGCCGACGCCTTGCTGCACGCCATCACCGACGCGCTGCTGGGGGCGGCGGGGCTCGGCGACATCGGCCGGCACTTTCCGGACACCGATCCGGCGCTGCGGGGGGCCGATTCGGCCCGGCTCCTGGCGTTGGCAGCCGAACGCGTGCGCGCCGCCGGCTGGGAGATCGTGAACGTCGATTCGACCGTGGTGGCCCAGGCCCCGCGCCTGGCTCCCCACATTCCGGCCATGTGCGAGCGCATTGCGCAGGTGCTGTCGCTCCCTTCCCAGGCGGTGAACGTGAAGGCCAAGACGGCCGAGCGCATGGGCCCGGTGGGGGCAGGCGAGGCTATCGAGGCGCGTGCCGTGTGCCTGCTTTGCACGTCTGCGCCGGGCTGAGGCGGGCGCGCGCTCAGGCGGCTCGTCGCAGCCGCATCCGCACCACAAAGCCTCCCTCGGGGGCGTTGGCGAGCTCCAGCGAGCCGCCCATGGCGGAAACGGCGCGCGCGACGAGTGCCAGGCCCAGCCCGGTGCCCGAGTCGGCGGTGCGCGCCGCGTCGCCGCGCACGAAGGGCGTGGTGAGCTGCTCGAGCAGGGCCTCGGGCGCGCCCGCGCCGCGATCGCGCAGGACGACTTCCGCCCAGGGGCCCTGGCGGGTGGAGGTGATGGTGACCTCGGCCATGCCGGTGGCTGGCGTGCGCCCATAGCGGCGGGCGTTCTCGAGCAGGTTCAGGAAGACGCGGTCGAGCTCCACCTCGTCGGCGATCACCATGAGGTCGATGGCCACCCGCGCATCGACCCGGATCTCGGCACGATTTCGAAAGCCCGACACCGCTCGGTCGACGAGCACGGCAAGAAACACGGGCTCGAGCCTCAGGACAGGCGCACGCGCGTAGTCCGTGAACTTGCCGACGATGGCGTCGAGCTGCTCGATGTCACCGGCCATGTGCCGGCGCGCCTGGGGATCCTGCACGCTCATCTCGATCTCCAGTCGCAGGCGCGCCAGGGGCGTGCGAAGGTCGTGGCTGATCCCGGCGAGCATCAGGGCCCGGTCGCGCTCCACCCGGGCCAGTTCGCGGGCCATGCGGTTGAAGCCCTGGTTGACCTCGCGCACCTCCTGCGTCACGGTGTCCTCGTCCAGATGCGATTCGAGGTCACCCTCGCGGATGCGGCTGGCGGCAAAGGAAAGCTCGCGAAGGGGGCGGTTGATCAGCCGCGCCATCCCCACCGAGCCCGCCAGCGTGGCCAGCAGGCCCAGGCCGACCCAGATCGCCAGCGTCGGCCCGCCCGGGCCGACCTCGGCGGAGGCAGCCTGCAGCCAGAAGCGCTCGCGGCCAACGGCGAAGTCCACCCACAGCCCGGCTTCGCCGTTCACGGAGCGAGCCACCGTCACCTCGGGCCCGAGGCTGGCGCGCAGCTCCGCCAGGACGCGTCTACTGAAGCGATCCTCCTCAAGCGCCTCGAGCCGATCGGCAGCTTCCCGGGGGCGCACCCGTGCAGGCACACCCTGGTCCAGCGACTTCAGCAGCGCCGCGCGGGCGCTGCCGTCGGCCTGGCCGAGCGCGGTGCGGGCCAGCTGCACCAGGCTGGCGATCTGCCGGGCCTGCTGCACCGCGCGTGGCTCGAACTCCAGCGCCTGCAGCACCAGCCCCCAGGCCAGCAGGCAGGCCGCCAGCAGCAGCGCCAGCAGCGAGAAGGTGCGCCAGAAGAGGCTCAAGGCGGGAGGGCGAGAAGGGCGGATCGGGATGAACGGCTCGCGCCATCATGCCGCAGCGCGGCCCGAGCCGCCCGCAAACAGCGCGCCCGGTTCACGACGGACGGCCCGTCTGCCGCCTCTTCAGGCGGGAGCGCCCTCGCCCTGGCCGTCGGGCACGAAGACGTAGCCCACGCCCCACACGGTCTGGATGTAGCGCGGCTGTGCCGGATCGGCCTCGATGAGCTTGCGCAGCCGCGAAACCTGCACATCCAGGCTGCGATCGAAGGGCTCGAAATCGCGGCCGCGGGCCAGCTGCGCGAGCTTGTCGCGCGACATCGGCTGGCGCGGGTGGCGAACCAGTGCCTTGAGCATCGAGAACTCGCCAGTCGTCAACGGCACCGGCTCGCCGTTGCGCGAGAGCCGCCGTGCAGCGAGGTCGAACTCGAAAGGCCCGAAGGTGACCGACATCGGCTCGCGCGAGGGGGCACCCGGCACCTCCTGTTGCGGGCGGCGCCGCAGCACGGCATGGATGCGGGCCAGCAGCTCGCGCGGATTGAAGGGCTTGGGCAGGTAGTCGTCGGCACCCACCTCCAGGCCGACGATGCGGTCGACATCCTCCCCCTTGGCGGTGAGCATGATCACCGGGGTGGCGTCGCTGGCAGCACGCAGCCGGCGGCACACCGACAGGCCGTCCTCGCCAGGGAGCATGAGGTCGAGCACGATCAGGTCGACACTCTCGCGCTGCATCACTCGGCCCATCGACTTCGCGTCCTCGGCCAGCAGGACTTCGAAACCCTCCTGGCTCAGGTAGCGCCGCAGGAGGTCGCGGATGCGCGCGTCGTCATCCACGACGAGGAGACGGTCCGGGCGGGGCGAGTTCGCAATCATCGGCAGCTTGCATCCATCAACGACTGTTACACGGATTTTGCGCCCTCCTGACGGCGCGGTTGCGAGCGAGGACAACGTGTTACAACCCGCCAGCGTGCGCCAGGGGGCCTCGGTCCGGGTCGGTGTTGCGCGCGGGCAAGGAGGAGTCCATGAACGGAACCCGGGCTGCCGCGGTGCTGGCCTGTGCGGTGTGGCTGTCTGCCTGCCCGGTGCAGGCCCAGCCGGCGGAGCCGGCTCGCAACAACCTGCTGTCGCTCTCGGCTTCGGCCTCGGCCGAGGTGACGCTCGACACCCTGGCCATCACGCTGGCCGTGGTGCGCGAGGGCGCAGAGGCGGCCGAGGTGCAGTCGCAACTCGCTGCGGTGGTGGAGGCTGCCCTGGCCGCCGCCCGGCCCGGGGTGCGTGCCGGCCAGGTCGAGGTGCGCAGCGGCCCATTCTCCGTGGGGCCGCGCCAGACGCCGCGCGGCACGATTGCCGGCTGGCAGGGTCGCGCCGAGATCGTGGTGGAGGGCCGTGATGTAGCAGGCGTCTCGCGCATGGCGGGCCGGCTGCCCGGGGTGACGGTGGCGCGGGTGAACTTCAGCCTCTCGCGCGAGGCGCGCGAGAGGGTCGAGGCCGAGGTGTCGGCGCAGGCGATCGCGCGCTTTCGCGAGCGTGCCCAGCACCATGCGCAGGCCTTCGGCTTTGCGTCCTACACGGTGCGGGAGGTCCAGGTGGGCTCGCCCGAGGCTCCGATGTTCGCACCCATGCCCATGCTGCGGATGGCCGCAGGGGCGCCGCGGCCGGCGGAGGAATCCGTGCCCGTGGAGCCGGGCCGGGCCACCGTCACGAGCACCGTCAACGGCAGCGTGGTGATGATGCGCTGAGGCCAGCGGCGGGCCGTGCCCCCCGGTGTCCCGTGCGCGTCCCGGTCGCTTCTTGGGCGCTTCTTGGGCCCATCTTGGGCGCCCCCGGTCGTCCGGTCGGCCCCGGGGTGGTCCGGGAGCCCACGGTGCCGGCCGTGATCGGGTGTGACCCCGGCAGGGCTACTGTGCCGCCCAGCCGCCGTCCACATTGAGGCTCGCCCCGCGGATGTTGTCCGCGGCCGGCGAGCACAGGAACACCGCCAGCTCGCCGAGTTGCTCGGGCGTGGTGAACTGCTGGGAGGGCTGCTTTTCAGCCAGCAGGAGGCGGCGCGCCTGAGCGTCGCTGACGCCATCGGCGGCGGCCCGCGCGTCCACCTGCTTTTGCACCAGCGGGGTGAGCACCCAGCCGGGGCAGATGGCGTTGACCGTGATGCCGGTGGTGGCCGTCTCCAGGGCAGCCACCTTCGTCAGGCCCACCAGCCCGTGCTTGGCCGCCACGTAGGCTGCCTTGTGCACCGATGCCACCAGCCCGTGCACCGAGGCGATGTTGATGATGCGGCCCCAGCGCCGGGCGCGCATGTGCGGAAGCACCTGCTGCATCGCGTGGAAGGCAGACGAGAGGTTGACGGCGATGACCGCGTCCCAGCGTTCGGCGGGGAACTCCTCGATCGGGCTCACATGCTGGATGCCGGCGTTGTTGACAAGGATGTCCACACCGCCCATCTCGGACTCGGCGTAGCGCACCATCGCCGCGATCTCGGCGGGCTTGGACATGTCGGCGGGGTGGTAGCCCACCTGGCCGTCGTACTCGCGGATGCGCGCCATGGCGCCTTGGACATCGCCAAAACCGTTGAGGACGATGTTGGCGCCGTGCTGCGCGAGCATGGTGGCGATCCCCAGGCCGATGCCCGAGGTCGAGCCGGTGATCAGGGCGGTCTTGCCGGTGAGCATCTCTCTTGACTCCATTGGATGCGGCCCCTGCGGATCACGGGGCTCGCTTACGATGGAGGATTATCCCCAGCCGCCTTGATCGCGGCTGACGTGCGCCGAGGTGACCCCATGACCCACGACCCCCGACTTCGGCACGTGTCGTGCCTGGACCCGCGCGGCCTGCACCGCATGGCCTACTGGGAGTGGGGCGACCCCGCCTGCCCGGAGGTCGTCGTCTGTGTGCACGGCCTGACACGGCAGGGCCGGGATTTCGACACCCTGGCTGCCGATCTCGTGGCTGCCGGGCGCCGCGTGGTGTGCCCCGACGTGGTCGGCCGGGGCCGCTCCGACTGGCTGGCTGACCCGATGGGCTACGCCGTGCCCACCTACGTCGCCGACATGGTTACGCTCCTGGCCCGGCTGGATGCGCGGCAGGTGGATTGGGTCGGTACCTCGATGGGGGGGCTGATCGGCCTGGGCGTGGCGGCGCTGGAGGGCTCGCCGGTGCGCCGCCTCGTCCTCAACGACGTGGGGCCGGCCCTCCAGCTTGCCGCCCTGCAGCGCATCGGTGCCTACCTGGGCCGCAGTGGACGCTTCGAGAGCCCGGAGCAGGCTGCCGAAGCGATGTGGGCGATTTCCCAGGGTTTCGGGCCGCATACGCCGGAGCAGTGGCTGGCCCTGACGCGCCCCTTGCTCAAGCCCGATGGCAGCGGCGGCTTCGTGCTGCGCTACGACCCGGCGATCGCCGTGCCCTTCCGGGCCCTCACCCCGGAGCTCGCTGCCCTGGGCGAGGCGGCGCTCTGGCGCGCCTACGACAGCCTGGGGCTGCCCACGCTGGTGCTGCGCGGGGCAGAGTCCGACCTCCTCTCGCGCGAGACGGCCCGGGAGATGACGCTGCGGGGCCCGCGAGCGCGGGTGCTCGAGTTCGAGGGCGTGGGCCACGCCCCCACGCTCGTCCAGGCGGACCAGCGCCAGGCCGTGCGCGAGTTCCTGCTCGCGCCTTGAGGCGCCCGGGCGGTTGCGCGAGGCATGAAGACCCTGCCGGGCGAGGCGGCCCCCGCCGACGCGCCGATCCTGCTAGCCGCCCGGGTGGAAGAGGCCGGAGGGCTCGAGGCTGCGCCGGTTGCCGCCGGGCCGCCGCCCGATGCGACCCTGCCGCGCGCGCGCGCCTTTGCCGAGCCGCTGCTGGCCGGACGCACCCTCGACACCGGGGAGGAGGCCTGGGCCCACGCCAGCGAGGTCGCGCAGATCCTGCGCGGGATCGGGGCCGACGACTCGCTGCAAGCGGCCGTGTACCTGGTCTACGCCGGCGAGGCGCTGCAGCGCCCGGAGGAGACCGTCACGCGCGCCTTCGGGGCCTCCTACGGTTCCCTCGTGGGGCTGACACGGCGGCTCGTTGCCATCCAGCGCGCCGCACGCGAGGCCGCACTCGAGGCGCAGCGGCACGAGCTGCAGCTCGAGCGGGTGCGCAAGATGCTGCTGGCCTTCTCGCGCGACCTGCGGGTCGTGCTGTTGCGCCTGGCCTCACGCCTGCAGACGCTGCGCTGGCATGCCGCTGCGCGCCGGCCGTGCCCAGCCGGGCTGGCGCGCGAGTCGCTGGAGGTCTTCGCCCCGCTGGCCAACCGGCTGGGCATCTGGCCATTCAAGTGGGAGCTCGAGGACCTGGCCTTCCGGCTGCTTCAGCCCGAGGACTACCACGCCGTGGCGCGCCTGCTCGACGAGCGGCGCAGCGCGCGCGAACTCGCCCTCACCTTTGCGCGGCATCAGCTCGAGGGCGTGCTGCGTCTGGCTGGGGTGCCAGCGGAGGTGCAGGGCCGTGCCAAGCACCTTTATGGCATCTGGAAGAAGATGCGCGGCAAGAACCTCGCCTTCGACCATGTGCTCGATCTGCGCGCGCTGCGCGTGATCGTGGAGGACGTGCCGGCCTGCTACGCGGCGCTCTCGGCCGTGCATGCCCGCTACCGCCCCTTGCCCGGGGAGTTCGACGACTACATCGCCCGGCCCAAGCCCAACGGCTACCAGTCGCTGCACACCGTGGTGGCAGGGGATGACTCCAGGCCGGTGGAGGTGCAGATCCGCACCCGCGCGATGCACGAGCGCGCCGAGCACGGGGCGGCCGCACACTGGGCCTACAAGGAGGCGGGTGTGCGGGGATACGTAGGCGTGAGCGTGGACGACCGCTCGGCTGGTGCCGTGCTGCAGGCGCGCCAGACCGTGATGCGCCAGCTCCTGGCCTGGGAACGCGACCTGAGCGAGACGCCGGATGCGCCTGCCGGCGCCAGCGCGAGACCGGATCCCGAGGGCCGAGTCTACGTGCTGACCCCGCAGGCCGCGGTGGTGGAGCTCCCGGTGGGGGCCACCCCGGTGGATTTCGCCTACAGCCTGCACACCGAGCTGGGACACCGATGCCGGGGTGCCCGCGTGGACGGCGTGCTCGTGCCGCTTACCACCGCGCTGGCCAGCGGGCAGACGGTGGAGATCACGGCCGCCCGCGAGGGCAGCCCCTCGCGCGACTGGCTCAACACCGAACTCGGGTACCTGCGCAGCCCGCGAGCTCGAGCCAAGGTGCGTGCGTGGTTCAACGCCCAGGCTCTGCGGGAGACGATCGGCCGCGGGCGCGAGCTCGTGGAGCGCTGGCTGCAGCGCGAGGGGCGCACCGCCTGGAAGCTCGACGAGCTCGCTGCGCGGCTGGGTTTTGCCGACGCCCAGCGCCTGTTCGAGGCGGTGGGCAAGGACGAGTACCCGCCGCGCAACCTCGAGCAGGTGCTGCGCCCGGCGCCCGCGCCGGAGCCCGACGAGGGGGCTCCGGCCCTTCGCGCCTCGCGCGCCACGACGCCCGGCGGTGTGCTGGTGGTGGGCGTGGAGTCGCTCCTGACGGCGCTTTCGCGGTGCTGCCGCCCCGCTCCGCCCGACACGATCGGTGGCTTCGTGACGCGCGGCAAGGGCGTGGCCGTGCACCGCGCCGGCTGCTCCAATTTCCGTCACATGGCTCAGCGCATGCCCGAGCGCGTGATCCCGGTGGCCTGGGGGGAGGCAGGATCGCGTTCGGGCGAACCGCTCTACCCGGTGGACATCGCCGTCGAGGCGGCCGACCGGCCCGGCCTGCTGCGCGATGTCTCGGAGGTCTTTGCCAGGGAGCGGCTCAACGTCACGGGTGTGCAGACGCACAGCGTGGCCGACGGGCATGGTCGCACCGCGCGCATGACCTTCACGGCCGAGGTGGGGGAGGTCAGCCGCCTCGGCCCCGTGCTGCGCGCCATCGGCCAGGTGCCCGGGGTGCGGCAGGCTCGGCGCGCCTGAGCACGGTGGGGTGCTACACTCTCAGGCTTTCCAGGCGCGTAGCTCAGCTGGTTAGAGCACCACCTTGACATGGTGGGGGTCGTTGGTTCGAGTCCAATCGCGCCTACCAAGCATCCACCCGTGCAGGCGCCGCACCTGCGGGCCCTGCCCGGTGCCAAGGAGACGCGCGAATGCCCACCACCCGCCGTGCCCGTCCTGCGGCCGCCTCGGGCGACGCACCGGCGGGCTCGCCGCGCGTGCTCAAGAAGTACCCCAACCGCCGGCTGTACGACACGCGCACCAGCGGCTACATCACGCTGGCCGACGTCAAGCAGATGGTCATGCGCGGCGAGCCCTTCGAGGTCCGTGATGCACGCTCGGCCGAGGATCTGACGCGAAGCATCCTGCTGCAGATCATCCTCGAGGAGGAAACCGGTGGCGTGCCCATCTTCTCCACCGAGATGCTGTCGCAACTCATCCGCTTCTACGGCCACGCCATGCAGGGCATGATGGGCGCCTATCTGGAGAAGAACCTCCAGACCTTCGTCGAGATGCAGCGCCGCTTCATGCCCGGGGTCGGCACCACGGTGGACGCACAGGCCTTCAGCCCCGAGGGTTGGGCCCAGATGCTCACCGGCCAGTCTCCGTTGGTCCAGGGCCTGTTCTCGGGATACCTGGAGCAGTCGCGGGCGCTGATGGAGCAGATGCAGCAGCAGATGGCCCGGCAGGCCGAGGCTATGATGCCCGGCCGTGGCGGGCTTCCACGCTGACGCCCCCTCGCATGTCGAGCGCGCAGGCACCCGCGGCCGATACCGCCGCTGCCCCGACGGTGGGCTTCGTCAGCCTGGGCTGTCCCAAGGCACTCACCGACTCCGAGCTCATCCTCACCCGGCTGAGTGCCGAGGGCTACTGCACGGCGCGCAGCTACGCTGGTGCCGACCTCGTCATCGTCAACACCTGCGGCTTCATCGACGACGCCGTGCAGGAGAGCCTGGACACCATCGGCGAAGCCCTGGCCGCCAACGGGCGCGTCATCGTCACCGGGTGCCTGGGCGCCAAGGCGGGCAGCGACGGCGGCAACCTGGTGCGCAGCGTCCACCCCAAGGTGCTGGCCGTCACCGGGCCGCACGCCACCGACGAGGTCATGCAGGCGGTTCATGCACACCTGCCCAAGCCTCACGACCCCTTCGTGGATCTGCTGCCCCCGGCCGGCATCAAGCTCACGCCCCGGCACTATGCCTACCTCAAGATCAGCGAAGGCTGCAACCACCGCTGCACCTTCTGCATCATTCCGAGCATGCGCGGCGACCTCGTTTCGCGGCCCGTGGGCGATGTGCTCAACGAGGCGCGCGCGCTCTTCGAATCCGGGGTGAAGGAGCTGCTGGTGGTGAGCCAGGACACGAGCGCCTACGGCGTGGACCTGCACTACCGCACCGGCTTCTGGGACGGCAAGCCAGTCAAGACCCGGCTCGTGGACCTGTGCGAGCGTCTGGCCGAACTTGCCCGCCCCCACGATGCATGGGTGCGGCTGCACTACGTGTATCCCTACCCGCACGTGGACGACCTGCTGCCGCTGATGGCCGACGGCCGCATCCTGCCCTACCTGGACGTGCCCTTCCAGCACGCGCATCCCGATGTGCTGCGGCGCATGCGTCGCCCGGCCAGTGCCGAACGCAACCTCGAGCGGCTGCAGCGCTGGCGGGATGCCTGTGCGCGGCTGGTC